>JBDLTY010000170.1:0-10078 GCA_039805585.1 Actinomycetota bacterium
TCATATGTCTCTGGGCTTTGAATTGCTCCCATCTGCAAATTCTCTTCAACGGTCAATGAAGGAAAAACATTGTTATTTTGGGGAACGAAACCAATGCCCTTTTGAACCAATTGATCAGCGCGTAGGTTTGTGATGCCATCGCCATTGAGCGTCACTTCGCCGCTCCACACCTTCACAAGGCCAAACATCGCTTTGAGAAGGGTTGATTTTCCAGCACCATTTGGGCCGATGATGCCAACCAGTTCACCTTGATTTGCATACAGATTGCAACCATTAAGAATGTTCACCCCTGGCAAATAGCCAGCAACGAGATTATCGGCTCGAATCACGGCGTTCACCGCATTCTCTTGATGATTGTCAATACTCATGCTCACTCCTCTTCCAGAGTTAAATCATGATGGGCACCTAAATAGGCGTCAATAACTGCTGGGTTTGCCATCACAGATTCAGGTGGACCCTCGGCAACTACTTTTCCTTCGGCCATAACGATGACCCAATCACTAATGTCGCGAACCATATCCATGTCGTGTTCAACAAAGAGGACTGTCATGCCTTGTTCTCGAAGATCTTTGATATGTTCAAGAAGAGACTGCGTAAGGGCCGGATTCACACCTGCCATCGGTTCGTCCAACATGACAAGTTCAGGTTCCACCATCAAAGCGCGAGCCATTTCAAGCAGTTTTCGTTGTCCGCCTGAAAGTGCAGCAGCGAAGTCATTCTTCTTCGCATCAAGTTTGAATCGGCGCAATAGTTCTTCTGCTCTCAGAGTAATTTCAGCCTCTTGATTTCGCCAAAAGAAAGGTAACAGTGAACGGATGATGCCTTCACCAATTTGGTCTTTAGCGCCAAGTCGCATGTTGTCCATAACACTCAAACGAAAAAGTGCTTTCGTTAATTGAAATGTTCGGACCATGCCCATTCGCGCAACTTTGTGTGGGGGAACACCTGCAAGTTCAACACCATTGAAAGTCCAATTACCAGAATTTGGTTTATCAAATCCCGTGAGCAGATTAAAGAATGTTGTTTTGCCAGCGCCATTAGGGCCAATGAGCGCAGTAATTGCACCTCGTTGAATTTCAACATGTTCCACATTCACAGCAGTAAGTCCACCAAATTGCCGTACGACATTATTGGCAACGATGATCGGATCAGGTTTGGCGACTCCAGGTGTTGCCGGAACATTTGTTAAGGCAGCGAGCGCTTTTTCTTTTTGGGACGTATTAGGCGCGTGCATTGAGAGCCAACTCCTTCTTATCTCCAAAAATTCCTTGTGGTCGGTAAATCATCAGGAGCATCAAACCAAGTCCTACCAAAATAAATCGAATTTGGCCGACCTGATTTGGGTTGAGCAGCCAATTTGGAATTATGTCGTTCGCAACTGCTTGGCGAAGAATTTGCTCAACAAAGACTAGTAAGAACCAGAAGATAATTGAGCCAACCACTGGACCCAATACTCTTGCGGCACCGCCAAGAATAAGTACTGTGTAGGCGAAGAACGTCAGTGCTGTTGAGTAATTGTCTGGTTGAACACTTTGTCTGGAAATTGCATAGACAAATCCAGCAAATGAACCAACCACACCACCCAAGATGAGTGATTGCATTTTGTAGAGATAGACACTTTTACCGAGTGAACGTACTGCGTCTTCATCCTCGCGAATTGCTTTGATTACTCGTCCCCAAGGAGATCGCACAATTGCCCACGTCAAGACAACAAAAATTGCAACGAGCAGCCAACCAACCAATACCACCCATAAATCGTTTGGCGTGAAGCGGAGTATTGGAGTATCGAGTCCCGCTTTGAAAGGATTGAGTGCAAAGAAGTCAGCACCAAATTTCCCTGTGATTCCATCGGATCCACCAAAATATTCGCGCAGTGATACAGACCGGGCTACCTGCCGAATAATTTCAGCTGCAGCAATTGTCACAATTGCAAGATAGTCTGCCCGTAAACGCAAGGTAGGTATACCCAGAATGAGTGCGAGCAGAATTGACATTCCGATACCAGCCAAGAACGCTAGCCAAATCGAAACCTCGAACGTCACCACAAGGACTGCTACTGTGTAAGCGCCGACTGCAAGAAATCCGGCTTGTCCAAAATTCAAAAGACCTGTATAGCCAAAATGCATATTCAAACCAATTGCAGCAAGCGCATAAATAATGGCATTAACACCAATTGCAGCGCTGATTGCTTGCTGAAAAATAAAGAGGAAATCCATTTATCCAATCCTCTCTTGCCTACCCAAGATACCTTGAGGTTTGACCAACAAGATAATGATGAGAACGAATAGTGCACCTACGTATTTGAGCTCAGATGGGATAACAAGTGTTGATAATTGGACAAAGAGTCCAACCACCATACTTCCAACAATTGCGCCGTATGCCGTACCTAAACCGCCTAAGGTAACTGCGGCAAAGATCAAGAGCAATGTGTCACTACCCATGATGAATTGAACACCTTGATTTAGGCCCATCATGATTCCTGCAAAACCTGCTAAGAATGCGCCTAAAATCCAAACAACCATAATAATTTTCTCAACATCAATTCCGCTTGCCGATGCAAGAGCTGGATTGTCTGAAACTGCTCTAGATGCTTTACCTAATGTTGAACGCGTTAACCAGACAATTGTTAAGCCAATCAAGATGATTCCGATGATTGTGGCAATAATCATTTTGGGAGTAATGCTGAACGGCCCAAACTGCAAACCTGCCTGTCCTGCATACTGCAAGAATTGTTCGCGATCTCCTCCGAAGAAGAAGAGGAATATGTAGCGGACCATGAGCCCGAATCCGATAGATATAACCATCATTGCAATCAGGCCAGATCCCCGTTTTCTGAGTGGTTTCCATAAGAACTGATCCTGGGCATATCCTCCGATGACAAGAGTGAGGACTAATGCAATAAGTGCCGATGGGATGAGATGAAGTCCAACATAGGCATTAAAGAAATAAGTTCCAAGTCCGCCCAGCGTGATGAGCTCGCCATGAGCGAAGTTTGTTAGTCCTGTTGTACCAAAGATCAAACTTAATCCAACGGCTGCAAGTCCAATAGTCACACCAAGAACAATTCCATCGAGTGTGAGTTGTAATGCTCGTTCACCAAGTGAGGCTCGCTTCGGGCCCTCTCCGGTCAGGTATTGAACTGCGGCTGGATTATTGTTTAAGTTAAAGACAAAAACAGATCGCGTGAGTCGATCCGGTTCGCGAAGACCAACTCCACTTGGCAATGATTCTGGATTGATCTCAACAATAAATCCACCAGTTTGAGAAACCTCAAATTGCCACACACCATCAACCCCACTCAAGGTAGTTTGAGTTGATCCATCTGGAGCTGTGAGCGTAAATTCAACATTTGCTATCGGTGATTTGTTAGGGTCAATCATCGTTCCCGAAATCACGACGGATTCACCTTCCGCGTGGGCTGGAATTGCTGGCAGAAACCAGAGGGATGCAACGATTGCGAGCAGAACACGTGCTAGATGTCGCCTCACACAATCTCCTTCGTGAGCGAGTAAGCCTAGTTAGGGTGCTAGTGCTCTCCAAGACTTTTTGCGCATTATTTTCCCTTGGCTCTATTTATCTCAATAATTGAGACAAATCGGACATAACACCCAAAATGCATACGGGCGAACTCAAGTAGAGAACAATGCTCCATTGGATAGAGGTGCAGATTGGTTGACTCAGCGTGAATATGTCGCGGGGTTATGTCTACGGAGTTATGGCCTACGGGCTTTGGGGACTTGCCCCGCTCTATTGGCCTCTGGTCGCTCCATCCTCAGCACTTGAAACTCTTGCGCATCGAATGGTGTGGAGTTTATTTTTTCTGATTATTATCAATTTTCTTCTACGCAACTGGAATCGAATTTTCACTGCAATGCGTGATAGGCGCGTAATGCTGTTACTGCTTGTTGCAGCAATAGCAGTAACCACAAACTGGGGACTCTATATCTGGGCAGTCACAAATGGACACGTCATTGACTCATCGCTTGGATATTTCATTAACCCCTTAATCAATGTGGCTCTTGGTATTTTTGTATTTTCTGAGCGGCTGCGGCCTGTTCAGTGGATTGCAATTTCAATCGCAGCACTTGGTGTGCTGTGGCTGACTTTGAATACCGGATCGATTCCATGGATTGGTTTAATTCTTGGTTTTTCATTCAGTATTTATGGCATGCTGAAAAAACTTGCAAATCTGGATGGAGTTGAGAGTTTAACTATTGAGTCAATCTGGGTATTCCCAATTGCTCTTGGCTATCTGATATTTCTTGGAGTCACTGGAGATCTCGTTTTTGGTTCTGCAGGATCAGTTCATACATTCTTTGCGATTATGGCTGGTCTCTTCACAGCACTTCCACTCTTAGCTTTTGGAGCGGCTGCTGTTCGAATTCCCTATTCAAGTATGGGAATCCTTCAATACTTGAGCCCAACAATTCAATTCATTATTGGATATTTCATCGTTGGTGAAACGATGACAAGCGAACGCTGGATCGGTTACATACTTGTGTGGATAGCGCTTTCCATATTCGCAAGCGATGCACTACGCCGCGGAATTCAATCGAAGTCCCGAAGTAGCGCCCGCTAATCGCGCTGCAGTTAAGTCTTTCTGCAGAGTTGGAACAAGTTTGTACAGCGCAAGGACAAGAATTCCAAGTAGCAGTCCAATGCCTGTTACTGCATAGCCATTCGCTACGAGTGATGTAATCACAAAGATACCGGCTGTGTTCAGCAGTACTCCAACTAATACTTTTGCAGGGTTTTTCTCTTCGCGAGTCATATCTGCAGCAATCAACCCAACTGCAAGAAGTGGTGCTGTAGCAAAACCATTTGCCTCAATCGCAGGCATCCACTCCAAAAAGCTTGCCCAATAGAGTCCCGTCCAAGCAATCATTGCACCGGAAATAAGAGCAATGTTTGCTGCCTGACGAGGTGTGCAGGGCCACAACTTTGCAAATGATAAGGCAAACCGCCATGCAAGAAAAGCAGATACTCCAACAGTAACAATCGATTCATATGAGACGAACTGGATCAGGAAGACTGGACCAATAAAGCCACCTGATCGAAGATCAAAGGCAAATCTCAAAATGAAGCCAAGAACTACGCATGCAAGCGTCTCGATCCAAATATAAGACGTACCGAAAAAGAGCGGTGGTGAAATCTCTGTTCCAGAAATACCAACAGCCAATCCAGATGACAAAAAGAGCAGTGGGGTCGTTATCAAAATTGTGAGACTAGCGACGGCCACCAGTGCTAACGAGGTACGTTTAATGTCTTGATGAGCAAAGTCATAAGCCAATAAGCCGGGAGTTATGTATGACCCATAAACAACGATGGCAAAGAGCACCGAGTTTTCCGTCAACATCCCTTCAAGATAGAAGGCTTCGAATACCCCTGCGAGCAAGACACTCGTACACACCATCATGCTAAATATCCATGGTTTTGGAAGTGCAAGGCGAGGTAAAAGTATGAATTTAAATATTGCATAAATCAAAATAGCAGAGGTAGGTATCCAGAGCGCCACAAGCCAGTGGCCATCCAAAATTACGATTGAGAGAAATGCGCCTGTTGTGGTTCCGCCAGCAACTAAATGAAACCGTGTGTAGAGCATCCAGGCTACACATAGCGCAATCACTAACGTTAATCGGGAAGAATCAATATCAAGAATGTCCACGCACTAATTCCTTTCGAATCGCGCCCGCTAGAGGATCGTGAATGTTCTCAAGCAAAACCACGACAACCTCTTCACTATCAGGATTGAGATTCTGCGCGAATTGATAAAGATGTTTTTTCCACTTCTGATTGAATCGGCTCAAACTATTCAATCTAAGGATTTGCTCATCTGCAAATCCATTCTGCAGCAGTATGCCTTTAGCAGGGATATACGGTTCCCCAACTATTAATACCCCATCAAAGAGGTTTGGTGAGAGATTCTCAGTGAATTCAAGCGCACGAAATGGTCGATCCCACCGGTGTACAACAGCAGCAAGCAAAATACGGCGGTCGCTTGAAGATTTCAACACCGCATTGATGTTGACTGGCAGACTATCTGTGTCGTTGATGGAACCCAGATCGAAAAATGTGAATGTCTTGGACTGAATTTGTATCCGACTGAACTCTCGATCAAATGGTTCAACCGTTGTCTGTTCCATGCCATGCAGCGTCTGTCTTTTCTCTAGACCTAAGATTTCGCCCACACTTAATGCCATAGCAATATTCGCAGGGTGCTGATGTGCGAGTTTTTCATCATGCACTCCAATGGCTTCATCACTCGACACGAGTTTGAGCTGCACCTGGTTTTCTTTTGATAATCTCTCATATACTGAAATGTTAGAAGGATAGGGGTCAGCAGTAACAACAAATTTCGTGGAAGATGACACTGCAAGGAACAGTGACTCGGCAATCTCTTCTCTGGTCTTTCCTTGTTCCTCAAGATGATCAAGAAGTGCATTTGTTATGACAACCATTGTCGGCTGAAACATTTGGTGTGAAAGGATTTTGGTTAAGAGTGGAGATACTGCCATACATTCAATCACCATTGCTTTTGGTTTTGTTGAATGCGAAAAAGCACGCATTGTGGCTTCTAAAATTTCCAGAATACTCACTTGACCAATTCGCTTTGTCTCATGTTGAACTGATTCAACATCAATCTCGAAAGCAGCGGTACCTGTTGTTTTAGCGTAGGTTGGAATTCCATGCGCACTGAGTGCCGCGTGTAACAAGCGGACGAGCGAGGATTTACCACGACTTCCTGTGACCAAGATACGAATATCAACTTGGTCTAGTTGTTTCATAATTCGTCGATTCCAGTAAATCCACCAGGCAAGAATTGAAAGAAATAGTAATGCTGTAAATCCACCGGCAAGTGCCCCGCGGGTGGTTAGCTCATCCAGCAATTTCTGCCAGAACTCCCCGAAATTCACATTCTGAGATTACACGCGACGGTCAAGTACGGAAAGGGTTATTGCGTGAAGTGCCTCAAGTGCCTTTTGCACACGAGGGCCAAATTGTGAGGGGTATTCGTTTGATAGTTCTTCAAGTTTCGTGACTTGCCTCTGGGCAATTGCGATGTATTTCTCGGCCTCTTCTCGGGCTTTTTTCATAGCCTTATGACTTCTCAGTAACGAAAGAGCTCGAGCGGTTTGCCTATCATCAAGTGGTTTTCCTAGAAGTGAAATCAGTTCATTATCTTCAGGTGTGTTCTCATCTCGCACAAACAGCATCGGGAGCGTCCAAATCCCTTCTCGCAAATCTGTTCCTGGAGTTTTTCCTGACTCGTTAGATTCAGATGCGATGTCGAGTATGTCATCTGCAATTTGAAAAGCAACACCTAATGCTTCTCCATATGCGGATAATGCATTCAACGCTGCATCTGGAAGACTTGAAAACATTCCACCAAATCGAGCACTTGTTGCAATCAACGATCCCGTTTTATCCGAAAGAACTTGCAAGTAGTGGTGAATCGGAGTTTGAGAATCATCTGGTCCGACTGTTTCATGAATCTGTCCCGAAACAAGTCGTTCAAAAGTTTCTGCCTGTAAGAGTACTGCCTCAGGACCTAGGGTAGCCAAAATTTGCGAAGCCTTAGCGAAGAGAAAATCACCAGTGAGAATCGCTAGAGTGTTGTTCCAGCGGCTATTGACTGACTCAGCACCACGTCGTTTTTGCGCTTCATCCATCACATCGTCGTGATAGAGGGTTGCAAGGTGTGTTATTTCAACAACAACAGCGGCATCAATTAACTGAACGGTTGGATGCCCAAGCTGCCCTGCAATAAGACAGAGCATTGGGCGAAGGCGCTTGCCACCTGCGAGAGCCAAATGCGATGCGACTTCAGAGATAAAAGGGTCAGTTGTTGTGGCTGACTCAATAAGTTTCTTCTCTACGGATTCGAGGTCTTGCGTTACTTGTTCAAAGAGTTCAGCATCAAGATTCTGTAGTGAAAATGGTTCAGTGGCCATGTGGTTACTTCAAAAACACAGCATCAGCAAGAAGATCCAGAACTGGTCCTGGTACCACACCAAGTAGCAAGGTCACCACAACACTTGCACTGATTGCGGTTTTGGTGAAGAGACTTGGAATAACAACTGATACTTCATCATTGACTGATTCAGTAAAGAACATCAACACAATCAAGCGCACGTAGAAGAAACCTGCAATCGCACTTGCAATCACTGCTAGTACTACAAGTGGTGCTGCACCTGCTTCAAAGGCGGCTAGAAATACAGCGAATTTGCCGGTAAATCCACTCGTGAGGGGAATTCCAGCAAGTGCGAGTAGTAGGAATGCAAAGCTTCCTGCTAGTAGCGGAGACTTCTTACCAAGTCCTGCGAATTGTCCAAGTTGATTTGCTTCACCAGAAGCATCTCGAATCATAGTGACAACACCAAAGGTGCCAAGTGATGTAAAGGCATAGGCCAACAGATAGAAAAGTGAACCTGTGAGGCCATCTTTGTTGACGGCAAGTACACCTAAAAGCAAGAATCCAGCGTGCGCGATAGAAGAATATGCGAGCATTCGTTTCACATCAGATTGAGCAACACCCACAATTGTGCCAACAAGCATTGTGACACCAGCAATGAACCAAAGCACGGGTTCAATTTCCCATTCAATTCCACCAAGCGCTACATACGTAACTCTGAGAAGTGCTCCAAACGCTGCGACTTTGGTAGCTGCCGACATAAATGCAGTGAGTGCCGTTGGTGCACCTTGATACACATCAGGGGTCCACTGGTGAAATGGCGCTGCACCAACTTTGAAGAGCAATCCAATCAGGACAAAGAGTGCTCCAAAAAGAAGTAATCCTGTATTTCCCGAAGTTGCACTGATTGCCTCAGCAACTGCACCAAACTCAACTGCTCCCGCAAACCCATACAGTAACGCTGAACCATATAACATAAATGCTGATGCAAAGGCGCCGAGTACAAAATATTTCAACGCTGCCTCTTGCGAGATGATGCGGCGACGACGCGCCATACCTGCAAGCAAGTACAGAGGTAGCGACATCACTTCAAGAGCAATAAATAAAGTGAGGAAGTCATTTGCAACGGGGAAAATCAGCATTCCGCCAACACTGAAGAGGAAGAGACTCCATACTTCAGTTTGGTACCAGCCACGTTTCGTGAAGGCTTCTTCGTCTTCACTTCCAGGAAGTGCTGATGCACGTGACGCAAAAGCATCACCCTGGGAATCGATTTTGTTTTCAGCAATAAACATTGCTCCAAAGAGCGCTGAAAGTAGAACAATAATTTGAAGAATTACTGCTGCCGGATCGATTGCGAGGGATGCAACTGCTCCAATTGAGTAGGTTCCAGCAGCTTTCACATTCCAGGCTGCAATCAACGCAGCAATTAGTGCTGTGAAAGTGAGGCTAAGTTGAACAGGTCTTCGACCTTTCACTGGAACAAAGGCTTCAACCAAAGCGCTTACGACAGCCGCTGCAAGCACAATCAAAATAGGTGCAAGTTGCGCATAGTCAAGAACAGGTGCTGAGAAATTCATTACTCTCCTGCCTCACTTGGTGTTGGATCTTCAATATTCATTTCGATCATGATCCGGTCAACAGAAGGATTAATCACATTCAGAACAACTTGCGGAATGAAACCTAAGAGAACGATAATTGCAAGCACTGGCGCGATCGCCATTTTTTCTCGGAAATTAATCTCTGTAATTGTCTTTTCAACATCCTTGCTCGGAACACCAGTCATTGTTCGCTGAACCATAATCAAGATGTAGAGAGCAGCCAAAATAATGCCCAGTGTTGCGATAACAGCTGGGATTGGATACCTCGTGAAGGTACCCGTTAATACGAGAAATTCAGAGACGAAGCTAGACAAACCTGGCAGAGCCAACGAGGAGAGGCCAGCGATAAAGAAAGAGCCAGCCATGAGAGGTGCAACTTTCGACACTCCGCCGAAGTCATCAATGAACCTTGAACCTCGTCGTGATATCAAGAAACCAGCAATCAAGAAAAGTGCTGCAGTGGAGAAACCGTGATTCACCATGTATAGCGCTGCCCCCGACTGCCCTTGAGTGGTGAAGGCAAATATGCCAAGGGAAATGAAACCGAAGTGACTGACGGATGTAT
>JBDLTY010000171.1:0-3377 GCA_039805585.1 Actinomycetota bacterium
CGTTGTACCACCTCCAAGTGAGAGGAGGGGTTACTAATGAGCACTGACTATTTCGCTGAGTCCTATGAAACCACTGAAGGGCGAGTTCACACAGTCACAGGCGGTGACTGGGATTCAGTAACAGCAGCAGAGACAGGTCAACAAGAACGAGTCGTTGTGAACATGGGGCCACAACACCCCTCTACTCACGGTGTGCTTCGAATGATTTTGGAACTTGATGGCGAAACAGTTTCCGAAGTTAGAAGTGCAATCGGTTACTTGCATACAGGAATTGAAAAGAATCTTGAATATCGCTCATGGACTCAAGGTGTCACATTCGTTACTCGTATGGATTACCTCTCACCATTTTTCAACGAGGTCGCATACTGCTTGGCAGTAGAGAAACTGCTTGGAATCACCGAACAAATTCCTGAACGCGCAACTGTTATCCGTGTTATGTTGATGGAGCTCAATCGAATTTCATCTCATTTAGTGTGTTTGGCAACAGGTGGTATGGAATTAGGTGCGCTCACTGCGATGACCACTGGTCTTCGAGATCGCGAAGTAGTGCTTGAACTGTATGAAGAATTAACAGGTCTACGAATGAACCACGCATTCATTCGCCCTGGTGGTCTTGCCCAGGATTTACCTGTTGGTTCAGAGGCAAAAGTACGAAAAGTAATTGACACGCTACGCAAGAATTTCAAAGACACAGCAAATATGCTCGTCGATAACTCAGTCTGGACTTCAAGAACATCAGGTGTCGGCTATCTTGACCTCACCGGTTGCGTTGCACTAGGTATGACTGGCCCAGTTCTGCGTTCGACGGGAATCGCGTGGGATTTGCGTAAAACTGAGCCGTATTGTGGTTATGAAACGTATGAATTTGATGTCCCTGTTCAAACAAGCTGCGATGCTTATGGACGATTCCTTATCCGCTTAGCTGAGATGCAAGAATCATTAAAAATCATTGAACAGTGCCTTGATCGTTTGCAGCCAGGTCCTGTCATGGTTGAAGATAAGAAAATTGCGTGGCCAGCACAACTTTCAATTGGTAGCGATGGTCAAGGAAATTCACTTGATCACATTCGACATATCATGGGTGAATCCATGGAAGCACTCATTCATCATTTCAAGCTTGTGACTGAAGGATTTGAAGTGCCAGCAGGTCAGGTATATGTTGCTGTTGAATCACCTCGCGGTGAACTAGGCGTCCATGTGGTTTCTGATGGTGGAACGCGACCATATCGCGTTCACTATCGCGATCCATCTTTTAATAATTTGCAAGCAGTTCCAGCAATGGCTGAAGGTGGACAGGTCGCTGATCTCATTGCTGTTGTTGCAAGTATTGACCCTGTGATGGGAGGTGTTGATCGATAATGGAATTTTCAGACGCAATTGTTAAGAAAGCAAAAGCAATCATTGCTCAGTATCCAGAATCACGTTCAGCACTTTTGCCACTCTTACATTTGGTGCAAAGCGAAGAAGGGTATGTATCAAGTGACGGTATTGCCTTTTGTGCTGAACTTTTGGATTTAACAACTGCAGAAGTTTCAGCAGTTTCAACGTTTTACACAATGTACAAACGACACAAAACCGGAAAGCACCATGTTGGTGTGTGCATCAACACAATGTGCGGACTCTTAGGTGGGGACCAAATCTGGAATGTATTAAGTGAAGAACTTGATGCCGGCCATGATGAAACAACTGAAGATGGCATGTTCACGCTTGAACGAATTGAATGCCAAGCAGCGTGTACACACGCACCTGTCGTGACATTCGACTGGGAATTCTTTGATGATGCCACAGTCGAATCAGTACTTGATGCAGTGAACACCCTCAAGGCTGGTAAGAAGATTCAGGCTACACGAGGTGCAACCCCTCGTGGGCTTGCTCATACCGAAAAGGTGCTTGCAGGTGTAGATGAAAAAGATGCTGATGAACCTGTGATTGATGAAAAAATGCTAGCTGGCCTCAAGCAAGCGAAAAAACTTGGACACCTCTTATCGAAAGATGAGGTGTGAGATGTTGACACCAATTCTCAGTGCTCATTGGGATAAGCCAGATAGTCACACGCTTGCCCGCTACAAGAAACACCATGGGTACGAAGCACTAAAGCAGGCACTCAAAACTGATCCTGATGCAATCATTGGAACTATTAAAGATTCAGGGCTTCGAGGTCGAGGTGGAGCTGGCTTCCCAACTGGATTGAAGTGGAGTTTCGTTCCACAAAATGATGGCAAACCACATTATCTAGTTGTCAATGCAGATGAGTCCGAACCCGGTGCTTGCAAAGACATCCCACTAATGCTTGCAAACCCACATGCACTTGTTGAAGGTGTGATTATTTCGTCATATGCAATTCGAGCGAATCACGCATTCATTTATATTCGCGGTGAAGTTCCGCATGCAATTCGTCGAGTTCGAAATGCTGTCAAAGAGGCATACGCTGCTGGGTTTGCTGGCAAGAATATTTTAGGTTCAGGCTTTGATCTTGAAATTGTTGTCCATGCAGGTGCTGGCGCTTATATTTGTGGTGAAGAAACTGCATTGCTTGATTCACTTGAGGGTCGTCGTGGTCAACCCCGATTGAAACCACCGTTTCCTGCAGTTGCTGGTCTGTATGCGTCACCAACTGTTATCAACAATGTCGAGACAATTGCGAACATTCCATATATCGTGAGAAACGGCGTTGAGTGGTTTAGACAATGGGGAACTGAAAAGAGTCCCGGCTTCAAACTCTTCGCTGTTTCAGGTCATGTGAAACGACCTGGCATCTATGAAGCAGCACTTGGTACCACCATGCGAGAGCTGTTGGAGTACGCAGGTGGCATGCGAGATGGCCATCAACTGAAGTTCTGGATTCCAGGTGGATCATCAGTGCCAATGTTGATTGAAGAACATCTTGATTTACCACTGACCTATGAAGACATGGCAGCAGCCGGCACAATGCTCGGAACTGGAACACCGATGGTGTTTGATGAAACTGTTAGTGTCGTCAAGGCAGTGAGTCGCTGGTTATCGTTCTATAAACACGAATCATGCGGTAAGTGCACACCGTGTCGTGAAGGGACCTACTGGATTACTGACCTTCTTAAGCGCCTTGAAAAAGGCAAAGGAATGGAAACAGATCTGGTCAAGATTGATGAACTGTGTAAGCAGATTGCAGGTCGTTCCTTTTGTGCACTAGGTGATGCGGCAGCAACACCATTTCCAGGTGCAATGCGATTCTTTGAAGAAGAGATCAAACAAGCTGTCACTACCGCAGTCGATGAAACTTTCAATCCACTTGAAAGCACTGTTTTTGCGAAGGCAGGAGTGAAGTGAATCAACCTGTAGAGCTCATTAATGTTGTAATTGATGGTGTTTCACTTCAAGTTCCAAAAGGAACCCTTGTC
>JBDLTY010000172.1:0-2858 GCA_039805585.1 Actinomycetota bacterium
ATTATAGATATCGATGGCAATGAATATATTGACTTTGCTCTTGGTGACACAGGTGCAATGGCGGGGCACAGCCCTAAAGAAACTATTGATGCCATTCAGAAACGAATTGATGCACTTGGTGGCATCACCACAATGCTGCCAACCGAGGATGCACAATGGGTCGGTCAAGAATTAACTCGACGATTTGGTCTACCACTATGGTCTTTCACATTAACTGCAACTGATGCTAACCGTTGGGCAATTCGACTTGCACGCCTTGCTACCTCTCGTCCTCGAATTTTGGTCTTTTCGTATTGTTATCACGGAAGTGTTGATGAAACCCTCGCAGTGCCAGGCAGAGATGGCGATGCAGTTGCACGACCTGGAAATGTTGCACCACCAGTGGAACTCAGTGAAACCACACGTGTCGTTGAATTCAATGACATTGAAGCAGTCAAACGAGAACTAGCAAAAATGGATGTTGCTGCTGTTCTCACAGAACCTGCACTCACCAACATAGGTATCGTGTTACCAGAACCTGGATTTTTAGAAGCACTGCAAGAGGCGTGCAAAGAAACTGGAACGCTGTTGATGATTGATGAGACTCACACAATTTCAGCAGGCCCAGGTGGCGCAACAAAATTGTGGGGATTACAACCAGATATTTTTATTATCGGTAAATCTATTGGCGGCGGTATTCCGTCAGGAGCGTATGGAATTACTGAAGAACTTGCTCGAAGTGTGATGAGTCAAAAAGATGCTGACATTGTTGATGTTGGTGGGGTTGGTGGAACCCTTGCAGGTAACGCACTTTCGATTGCAGCAATGAGGGCAACACTTGAACATGTATTAACTGATGACACCTGGCCAAAAATGATTGATTTAGCAACAGAATTTCGTGAAGGCGTTGAAAAAGCAATCATCGATTTCAACTTGCCATGGTCTTGCACCCAGCTAGGCGCTCGTGCTGAGTATCGTTTCGCTGATCCTGCTCCCAAAAACGGAACGGAATCTGCTGAAAGTTCAGATCCAGAACTTGAAGAATATTTTCACCTCTACACTGCCAATCGAGGAGTACTGATTACACCTTTTCATAACATGGCGTTAATGTGTAGGGATACGCTTGAGTCAGACGTTCATCGGCACTCAGAACTCTTTTATGAAGCCTCTAAGCAACTCGTTTGACGCTAAAAAAGAGTGGAATACATCGCGGCAAAAAAGATATTTTGAAGATTGAATATTATTGCAGTCGCAAGAGCAACAAGTGCAAAGCGTTCTTTCTTGATTCGAGCAATAACCGCAAACACCAAACCCCCGAATGTCAATGCAAATTGAACTTCCACTGGAGCAAAGATTCCAAAATTAATACCAATTGGAACCAGATAGATAATGGCAGGGCTGAGAGCCAAACTGATGACTGAGAATTTTGAAAACGCTGGTGTCACCACAGATGCCGCTGCGCTCAATTCGGTGCCGTCTGAACTTGGAACAACAGTCTGCTGAGCGGGTTCTTGGTGTTTACGCCTATCAAACTTTCTGAGAGCTAGAAAGATACCAAGGATTCCACCAACGGTCATGATAACAAAACCAATCGGTAAGGTAATCAACAAAACCCAGACAGCAGAAGCTGGAGCACACGTACTTTCAACTCCGACTCCATCGCAAAATAAATACGACCCAATATATCCATAGGCAAGTGGCCAGAATGCGAATACAAACCCGAAAACAAATATCCCAGTTCCCCAGTTAAGGAAAGGTGCAAATAATCTAGATATGCGGGAATCTTCTTTCAATGCGGGAAGTTCTGGTTCATTACTCGTCATATTCGTTCCTCCCACGATTACAACGTGTAGTACTTTAAGGGGTACTTAATTGTTTGATGCACAAATTTGCAGAATCGTTACGGATTTAATCCGTTTTCACCCGATTTGCTTGCCCTTTGATTGGAGACGATCAATGCTGTAATCACACCAACGAGCATGATGATTAAACCGATGGGCGCTGTGACAAGCAAAGCCCAACCCGCCGCTGCAGGACCACAAGTGCTTTCATTCCCATTACCACCACAAAATAGATACACACCGATAATTCCAAAGACTAACGGCCAAAATCCGAATATCAGACCAACGATAAAAATTGTGCAGCCAACATTTCGTTTTTTGGGTAAATCAGCTGTTGGACCTTGAGGAACTTCAACCATAATGAATCACCCCTACGAACTTTAGGTGACTTGAGTGTAGCCCAATTGCGCAGAATTCTGGAGCGAATTATTCGCATTCATCGCTTTTTAGCCCCGAACAAAAGCAGTGGATTCAAGTGGAATTTCAAGTAAGTAGGTGTTAGTGCCTTGTTTGCGTTCACGCTCATACGTGACAGTGCAGGAATCAATGAAATATGCACCCAACCCATCTGGATTCGTGTGAGGAACATACGAATTACCGTTGTCACTGCCCTGTATAACGAGAGTGTCAGCTGATGAATTAAGAGTTATCGCAATTTCTGTTGCTGCACCGTGTCGAATTGCATTAGAACACACTTCGTGCACGAGATCAACTGTGATACTCAATGCAGCAACATCGTGCATCAATCTGACTCTGCAATCATCTGGAAGAATAACTTGGATTTGAGCAACTCCCGCCCAGATATCTGGAATTTTGGCTAAGGCCTCCGTCTCCAGTGACGAGGAGTTACTCTCATTTGTTACTTCTCGAATAGCTTCGTCGATACGCTGAAGAACCTCTCCTAAAATCTCATTCTGATCATCGGTTGATGTAGTAGATTGAATCTTGATTAAGCCAACCTGGATGGAATTTTGAATCGGACCATGTAACAAACGCGAGATGATACCTTGCTGATACCAAGATAAAAGATTGATCCGA
>JBDLTY010000173.1:0-3082 GCA_039805585.1 Actinomycetota bacterium
TCTTCCAACATCTCGGATTGCTTGTCGCACTCGATAGGTATCAAACATTGCAACCGCAGCGACCCTCTGGGAGCCAAAACGTTGAGAAATGTCATCATAAATCTCAAGTCGTCTGTGTGACTCAACATCAATATCAATATCTGGTAATGAGTTTCGTAACGGCGAAAGAAACCGCTCCATTAGCAATCCATACTCCAAAGGATCGAGAACTGAAATGCCAAGTAAGTAATTGACAAAACTTCCAGCACCCGAACCCCGAGCAGCCACACGAATACCTTTTGATTTAATGTCGTCTACAATCGTGGCGACAGTCAAAAAGTACCTACTGAAATCTAGTTGGAAAATCACTGCAAGTTCTGCTTCAAGGCGAGATTTACTTTCCTCAGTTTGCGGGTAGCTTCGATATGCAGATAAACATCTATCTCGAAGTAGTTGATTTGCTTTTACTGTTTCATTTTGTCGCATTTGATCTGAATAGGGCTGAACAACTGGCAAATTCCACAACGTGGGTTTAGTCTCACACTGAGGATTTGTAATAGATGACAATTCAGGTAAAAAGACTTTGCCTATCCCCAAAGTCTCCGATGTCACTTCAAGAGAGTCAGCTAATAAAACTGTCTGACCGACAAGTTTTTCTGCTCTACTTTTTGTGCCACAGATTTCTTCAGCGAGACTATACATGCCATCTGCAGTATGAAAGTAGGCCTCTTGATTATGCTGCAACACACTATGTGTTGACAGTGTAGTTAAATTTCGAGTCGCATCAAGAAGGTCTGCTGTTCTTGCTTGATTTTTTGTAAGGTAGCGAACCGCATTAGTCAAAATTGGTTCAAGCGAGTGATCAAGACTCCAGTTGAAATATTGTCGAGCAAAATGTGTTGAATAGAAAGAACTTTTATGATTTCTAGCATATTCTGTTCGATGGCTGATAATTTCAGGACGAATATCAAAACCAGATTTTTGCCACTGTAAAAGAATTGTCTGCGCACTATGGAAATGTGCATGTAAAACGCAGTTAGCAAGTTCCGAATCAGGACCTAACAGAATGACAAGCCCTTGCTGAGCGTTTGTGAGATTGGCTATTACCTCAAGAGCATCGAATGTTATCCCAACCTCATGATGTGCCGTCACAAGTCGATTCAGCGCTATGAACCCATCTGCATTACGCGCAAGAGCAACAAAGTGTGAAGTTCTTGTTCCGTGCGCAATTTCAAGGTGTGCACCAATGTGCGCTTTTATTCCATAGCGGGAACAAGCTTGGAAAAATTCGACTGCCCCTGAGAGTCCATCCCGATCTGTTAATGCAATACCAGGCATTTCAAGTTCAGCGGCTTTGAGTGCAAGTGCCTCTGGGGAAACTACACCGTATCGAAATGAGTAATATGAAACTGTATTGAGATGAGTGAAATTCAATCCAACACCCTCACAATTCGCCACGGAAACGCATTACCAGATAAGAACGATTCGCGATGAGCGATGTCAATCGTTGCGCAAGCATCTGCACACGTAGCTTCAACTCGCCAGATATGCCATGTCACATCGTGCTCAAATTCATGTTGCCACCAAGGTTCAACATCAATCCAATACATCACTACGCGTTTAACAACAAAGACTTGTTTGCGCCACCGAAATTGTGCAGGTAAGCCATCCTGCACATACAAATCAATTGGGTCATCTAGCTTTTTGGTCATCACACTCATCTCATGCAACGACCCCACGCTCAATGCGTGCCAGCGGACACACTTGGCTGAAAGTGGCTTCAGCCAAGTGGCGCTTCTCCCACAAAAGTTGATGTGGGTCGAGGACACAACTCACGTAGGAGATGTCCGCTTTTCGAACAAATGTTCGAAAAGCCAAGTAAACTCACTTATGGGGTTGTTGTCAAGGAACTATGACCATTTTTCTATAGGTTCAAGAACTCGCCAGCAATACCACGCGGCAATCGAGCGATACGGAGCAGCTTCAGCGGCAACAAGCAGAAAATCACGCTCAACCGGAGTCTCGTTGAGGCCATGGGCAATCGCCCAACCTTTCCTAACCGCGTAATCTCCCACGGGCCAGACATCCAGCCGGCCGAGCGTGAACATCAAAAACATCTCGGCAGTCCAACGACCAATCCCCCAAACTTGCGTCAATTGAGCAATAACAAGTTCATCGTCAAGGTCTTGGAAATTCTCTAGAGTGATCCTCTTGTCAAGAATCGAATGCGAGAGATCTTGGAGGGTTTTTACTTTCGCAGCCGAAAGCCCAAGTGAGCGAAGTTCCTCCGTTGAGCGACCCAGCACTTTACGGGGAGTAATAGATCCACGCATCGATTTTTGAATTCTTTGGCTGATTGTCGCAGCGGCAGTTGCTGAGATTTGTTGACCTACGACACTCAATGCAAGTGATTCAAAATATCGGGAACCTTCATGCGGTTGGGGCAGTAAATTAAAGCGTTGACAATTATCAACATAGGGCGCCAGCGCAGGAACAGTTTTTCTCACATGAGCAATACCTCGAGCAATTTTTTGCTTTGAAGTCATAGAACTCAGGGCGCTAAATATGCCGTCTGGGCAACTTCAATATATGCCTTGACGCCTTTTGGTGTGAGATGAACTCCATCTGAAGCGAAATATTCACTTTTATCTTCAGCCGCAAGCGCCCAATCAGCAATGCGCACATTCGGATAGCGGGCTGCAACTTCTGCAATTAGGCGATTGTTCGGGTCTTGCCAGACTCGTGGCACTGATGCATTAATAATCACAACCCGATCAACATTTTTAAGATAACCAAAAATCCGCGTTAGATACAACTCTTTCAATGTTCCATTCACGCCAAGATTCAAAATAACATCATATGTATCACCGTGCCGCTTGGAATAGCGTTTAATTTGACGCATCAAGTCTGGGGCTTGAATTGCTACAGTCGCTTTGAATCCTGCAATATCAAAACCTTTTTGAAAGCCATACTTCGCGCCTAACATGACTGAATCACCATGCACCCAAACTTCCCGCTCCTCTTCAACTTCATCTGGAGTGCTTGTGCTAGTCGAGGTTGAGACTCGCGTGGGTGAGATTGATGGCTCGAGAATAACAACTTT
>JBDLTY010000174.1:0-2930 GCA_039805585.1 Actinomycetota bacterium
CAAGTTCTTCGAGCTCAAGGTTGATAAACGTTGCACCCATTGATTTCACTTCATCGGCACTCGCAGGTCGAACATCGTAGGCACTGACCCTGGCCGGGAAGAAGATGTGATTCACACAGTATTTGAAATCCGTTACAGATACCTAGTACTGGCATTCCACCGCGTGCAGCATCACTGATTCGCTCCATCACAGGTGCAAAGCGTGCAATCGCCCCGCAACGTAGGTAATCACCATAGGAAAAGCCTCCGGGAAGCACTACTGCATCAACGTTATGTAAATCATCTTCAGCGTGCCAGAGTTTCACTGCTTCAGCGCCTGCATATGACACTGCACGTCGTGCATCTTGATCATCAAGAGAACCAGGAAAAGTTACTACCCCAATTCTCATTGAAGAACCTTCAATTCATAATTTTCAATGACCGGATTGGATAAAAGATTGCTTGCAAGTTCATGTAACTTCGCCATCGTGTCTTCAGTGACTTCGCCTTCAAGTTCAATAATGAATTGTTTTCCTTGGCGAACTTCGGTCACTCCATTGAGTCCAAGCCGTGAAAGTGCTCCTGAGATTGCTCTTCCTTGGGGGTCAAGAAGTTCTGCTTTGAGGTGAACATCAACAATGATTTTTGCCATGAGAGCCTTTCTCTGCCTGAATTCTAGTTTTCACGATTTCCATACCTCACCAGTGATGCGTTCGTATGCTTTGATGTAAAGGTCTCTAGTTTTTGAAACGATTTCATCAGGTAATTCAGGTGGCGGATTTCCACTTTCAGCATTCCAGCCGGTAGACAAAATCCAATCTCGTACGAATTGCTTATCAAACCCTGTCGATTTTTCCGACACGTTCACCTTGTCAGACACCCAGAATCTCGATGAGTCAGGAGTGAGGACTTCATCGGCCAAATACACCTCACCATTACTTTGACCAAATTCAAATTTAGTATCAGCGAGGATTAATCCTTTTGGCGAAAGAATCTGACTGGCCTTTTTGAAAATTGAGAGACTGAGTTGTCGTAGTTCTTCTGCGGTATCTTTACCAACAATGCTTTCCATTTGAGCAAAATCAATGTTCTCATCATGTTGGCCAAGTGCTTCTTTTGTGGCTGGAGTAAAGATATCTTCTGGAAGTTTCGCGAACTCTTTGAGTCCACTTGGAAGCGAATTCCCACACACCATTCCGGTCTTTTGATATTCCTTCCAACCAGAGCCAGCAAGATAACCTCGAACAACACATTCAACTTCAAACATCTGCAAGGCTCTTCCAACCATTGCCCTACTTTGAACAGATTGGGGAATACTTTCCTCAACAAGATGGTTTTTCACACCTAATTGTTCGAACCACCACAAACTGATTTGGGTGAGAATCTTGCCCTTATCGGCAATCTCTGGTGTGAGGATGAAATCAAAAGCAGAAATCCGATCACTTGCGATGAAGAGATAGTTACCTTGAGGTGTGAGATAGATGTCGCGGACTTTGCCCGAGTAGTGGTGCTGATACTCCACTGGTAATCCGTAGTCCGATGGAGTGACGTTCATCGCTTACAAAATCTCCGCAGGCGTATACGTGACTGCATCAGGATAGAGCGATGCAATGGATTCAATTTGCTCAACAATCGCAACAATTTGTGATTTTGAATTACCGATGAAATCAAGCGGATTTGAAAGAAGTTCTCGAATTTCAGGCTCAGTTAATGTCACTCTACTATCAGTAGCAAGCGCCACTACAAAATCAAAATCTTCACCGAGTCTTTTTGCATTCAAGGCGGCAAGTGCATGGTGCTTAATGATGCTATGAGCATCTTCTCGTCCCATGCCAGCCTTAATAAAGGCCATCATGATTTTGGTGGTTGCAAGGAATGGAAGCTGTGATTGGACTTCCTTTTCAATCACCCGGTCAAAGGCACTGAAATTATGTAATACTGTCAAAAGTGTTTCGAACAAGCCATCGAGGGCGAAAAATGCGTCTGGCAGCATCACTCGTCTGACAACACTGCAGGAAACATCCCCTTCATTCCACTGATTTCCAGCAAGATCACCTGCCATGACTAAATATCCGCGAAGCAACACTGTGAACCCATTGATTCGTTCACATGAACGTGCATTCATTTTGTGAGGCATCGCAGAACTACCAACTTGTCCAGGCACAAACCCTTCGGTCACAAGATCATGTCCTGCCATTAATCGGATTGATGTTGCCAAACTTGATGGACCTGCTGCCACCTGCAACAAAGCACTCACCACATCGAAATCAAGTGATCGTGGGTATACCTGACCAACTGCATCAAAGACAGTTTCAAAACCAAGTTCCTCAATCACAATTTCTTCAAGAGCATCGAGAAGGCTTTCATCACCGCCAAGTAAATCCAACATATCTTGGGCGGTGCCAACTGGACCTTTGATACCGCGAAGCGGATATCGACTGATGAGATCTTCAAGACGATCAAAACTCATCAGCATTTCTTCGGCAGCATTGGCAAACTTTTTACCAAGTGTCGTAAGTTGGGCTGGAACATTATGGGTTCTTCCAGTGATCACTGTTGATTCGTATTCAGTCGCAAGTGTCGCAAGCCTCGACAAACTTGCAACAAGTTTGTGCCTTATGAGTTCTAGCGACTGCTTTATTTGTAACTGTTCAACATTTTCAGTGAGGTCACGTGATGTCATACCTTTATGAATATCTTGAAACCCTGCGAGTTCAGCAAACTCTTCAATCCGTGCCTTCACATCATGTTTTAACACTGCTTCTCGTTTGCGGATGGAATCAATATTGACATTCAGGATTTGATTTTCATACGCCCGAATTGCCTCATCGCTGATATCAAGACCTAGTTCTTTTTGAGCTTTGAGAATTATGAGCCAGAGTTGTCGCTCTAGGATGATGCGATTATGAGCTGACCAGATGGTCTTCATATTGCCCGATGCGTATCGCTCA
>JBDLTY010000175.1:0-7902 GCA_039805585.1 Actinomycetota bacterium
GCTCCATGATGCTCAATGAGAGTGTGATTGACCAAATCCTTGATGGCAGGCATTTCGACCCACACTCAATTCTCGGTGCTCACCTTGTAGATGGAGTACTCACCTTCAGAGTCATTCAGCCCTTTGCAATCAGTGTGGTTGTGCTTGTCGACAACACGCGCATACCACTACAGCATGTGTACCGCGGGGTTTGGCAAGGAAGTGTTGAAGCGCCATCAATTCCAGACTACAAAATCGAAGCGCTCTATAAAGACACTACCGTGCTTCGAGAGGATTCATATCGATTTCTACCAACAGTGGGAGAACTTGATTTGCATCTCATTAGGGAAGGTAGACACGAACAACTTACTAATGCGCTTGGAGCACGAGTTGTAACACTTCAAACAAACTCGGGCGAAGTCAAGGGAACTGCATTTAGTGTGTGGGCACCTAATGCCCAAGGCATTCAAGTTGTTGGCGATTTCAATCATTGGGATGGAACAAGTCATCCAATGCGTTCACTTGGTGCATCAGGAGTGTGGGAACTCTTTATCCCAGAAATTGCGCAAGGCGCTGCCTATAAGTATCGCATCACCACGGCGCACGGCTATCAAATTGATAAAGCAGATCCAATGGCGCGGCATAGTGAAGTACCACCATCTACTGCCTCAATTGTTTGGGATAGCACTTACACCTGGAATGACTCTGCCTGGATAAAAGCACGAGGAAATAAAGATTGGCGCATTGAGCCAATGAGTGTGTACGAAGTTCACTTCGGTTCCTGGCGACAGGGGCTGAATTACCAGCAAGCAGCAATAGAACTTCGCGACTATGTGCTTCAACATGGATTTACCCATGTTGAATTCCTACCACTTGCTCAACATCCCTATGCACCTTCATGGGGCTATCAGGTCACAGGGTATTTCGCGGTGGCATCCCGATTTGGTAATCCAGACGAGTTGAAATATCTCATCGATCAATTACATCAAGCTGGTATTGGCGTGATTATGGACTGGGTTCCTGCTCACTTTCCTAAAGATGCCTGGGCGCTAGCAAGATTTGATGGCACAGCACTTTATGAACATCCAAATCCGCAACTTGGTGAACATTCAGATTGGGGAACACTGATTTTCAACTATGGCAGAGCCGAAGTGAAAAACTTTTTGGTCGCCAATGCACTGTATTGGCTTGAGGAGTTTCATATCGATGGTCTTCGAGTTGATGCTGTTGCATCGATGCTGTATTTGGATTACTCACGCGAAGATGGAGCTTGGCAACCCAATATCTACGGTGGCAGGGAAAATCTCGATGCAGTTGAATTCCTGAAAGAACTCAATGGCGTCATTCACTTACGAGCTCCAGGAACATTGACGATGGCAGAAGAGTCAACATCGTGGCCAGGGGTCACAACAGGACTTGATTCAGGTGGACTTGGCTTTGATTTCAAATGGAATATGGGCTGGATGCATGACAGCCTTGAATACATGAAACATGAACCGATTCATCGAAAGTTTCACCACAACCAGATGACGTTTTCGCTCGTATACGCATGGAGTGAGCGATTTATCTTGCCTCTTTCACATGATGAAGTTGTGCACGGCAAGGGCTCACTGATTGCAAGAATGCCGGGCAATCGTTTTGAGCAACTTGCAGGTCTGCGCGCTTATTTAGGATTCATGTGGGGACATCCAGGAAAGAAACTTCTCTTTATGGGAAGTGAATTTGCGCAGGGTGCTGAGTGGAATGCCGCAAGTTCGCTTGATTGGTGGCTGACTGACTTCAAAGAGCACCAGCAAATGGCACTCTTTGTTTCCATACTTAATAAAACTTACACATCACATCCTGCACTGTTCATGCGTGATCACGAGCCAGGTGGATTTGAATGGCTCGTCTCCGATGATGCTGATGCAAATGTATTCGCCTGGCTTCGAGAAAGTGATGATGGTGAGGTTATTGCCTGCATTTCAAATCTATCACCAGTTCACAGAAATGATTACACGCTACCGCTACCCCATGCGGGCATTTGGAAAGAGATTTTGAATAGTGATGCACTTGAATATGGTGGCACTGGCGAGGGAAATCTTGGGCAAGTCGTGGCTGAAGCAAAGCCACTTCATGGACGAGCTGCGCAGGCGCAGATCAACCTCGGACCACTATCAACAGTATGGTTTTCGTACCAACGAGCTTAGAACAAGGCGTTGGTGAGATCTTTTCTTGCTTGCGTCACTTCAGGTACTTCGCCGACCATAATGAAGAAATCCAAAAGCCGCGATTTCACAACCTCGCGCTCTGAACCTGAGCTTTGTCTCACACCTTCAATCAGCAAAGAGAATGCTGCAACTGGATTACCCATTGCCATCATTGCATCCGCCACGAGCATCCGCTCTTCAAGTGTTGAGAATCCAGCACTGACTAATTCGGCAATATTTTTGCCAACAAGTCGCTGAAGAAATTTACTTTGAATGAGTAGCACTTTTGCTTCTTCATCCAATGGATTTGATTTCAAGAGTGCTTCAAGGTGGGTGTCGACTTCGCTCCATCGCCCCTGATTCATCATGTCAACTGCTGTTTCAATTTCAGGGCGGGCTGGCTCTTCTGATTCCCCAGGTTGCTCTTCAACATTTTGATTTGCAAGTTCTAAAATTTGCTTCACAACCTGTCGAACTTGAGCTTCAGGGATTGCGCCTTGAAAAAGTTGCGCAATTTTTCCTTGGATAGCTACAAATACTGCGGGGATGGATTGAATCTTGAATGCTTGTGAGAGTTGTGGATTTGTTTCGGTATCGATTTTGGCAAGCAAAATTGCGCCATTGTGTTCATGAACGACTTTCTCAAGCACGGGCGAAAGTTGTTTACACGGGCCACACCAATCAGCCCAGAAATCCAGAATCACTGGCACCGTCAAACTCTTTTGTATGACTTCGGCTTCAAAGGTCGCATCAGTCACATCAAGAACAAATGGTGATGTGTTGGATTGTTCGTTCTTTTTGCCAAGTTTTGACAGGTCAACGACACCAGCGAGGTTGATTTTCTTATTGTCCATAGGTGAATTATGCGCGAGTTTGTGACATCAACACGAAGTGGATGAGCAGGAGCTTAACCAAAGACGATTTCACGCGTCTTCGCACGAGCAACTACCCCAATCAACGGCATAGCAGGTGTGCCACCGGCCAACTTACATACAACTGGAACATAGGCATCATTTTCAAGCATCAAGATCAATTTTCGTGATACGTCCCCAGCCTGTTCTTTAGCAAGGTATCCAACATGAACAACATCTGCAGTGATTTCTTTTGTCGTGCTGTCTTCTTCAAGACTCGTGATTGCAATGACAGCAACAGCGTTTGGATCGTGAGGATTGAATGGCTCAGGCATAAGAAAGCCTGACATCCACGCATCCTTTACTTTCTCTTGTAATACTTTCAAGGTCTCTTGGCGATAACTCTCACCAACAACTTCCAAGAACTGCAGTTGTTCATCGAACATTACGCGAGTGCTCGCGTGATGACTCTGAATACAATCATGGATCTCTTTGACCAGTTCGCCTGGAAATTCCACGGTCGTGAGCACTTGCTCGTTATGTGTGAATTGCTTGCCAATCTCTTGCATTTGCAAAATCATGGTAGGCCCAAACACAACTGTGATGTGAGGTGGCTCTGCTAATTCAGGTTCTGACTTTTTTGAAAAAATTCCCATACTTCCCCCTTTCAGCCATTAGGCACGAGTAATTCTTGCACTCACCTCAGACAGTCACCGCTTATTCATCCCGCTGGATGAGTCTCAAGAAATCGCCGAATTGCGTCAGTCACCAGATAAGGCGCTTCGAAAGGCGCAAGGTGACCCGCATCCGGGATTTCAATGTGCTTGGCATCCGTAATGCCCTGAATCATTGCTTCATGGTCGGCTTTGGCTGAAACCTTATCCTCTTGGCCTCGAAGCGACAGTATAGGCCTATCACATGAGTGCAACACATCAAAATACGACTCTCGCCTACTCATCGCATAGAGCAAGTTCCATACCCCATCGCTTCTTACATCCTGCAACATTTCATGAAATTCAAACATCAGAGATTCATCAGCAAGACTTTTGCTTGAAAGCATCCGATGCTCAATACCGGCAAGCACAGGCTCAACTGAAGCGGTTGACCGTATCGTCTCGATGAGCCGCTCGCGCCCGGCTCGCTGCTCATTGGTATCTGCGCTTGCTTTTGTGTCGGCAAGAATCAATCCTTGTACTCTTTCAGGAAAATGCTTCAGCGCTTCAAGACTCACATAGCCGCCAAGTGAGCAACCGCCAATGAATGCTCGATCTATGGAAAGTGCATCAAGGACCCTAATCACATCTTTTGCTAATGTTTGAAGAGAGGCAGGCTCCGATTCTTCCCATTCAGGTGCTTCACCTAAGCCACGCAGATCTGGCAGAACAACGTCATGTCCTGATTCACTTAAACCTTCAGCAACCTTCAACCACATTCGATGATCAAAAGGAAATGCATGCAATAACACTATATTCATTTCATGTCATCCCACTTCGTCATTTCTCCATCCCACGTCGTTGGCAGTGGAGATTTTTCAGGTGCAACAATTGAGACAATTTCATTCAGTGCTTTTCTGACAAATGTTTCACCCACCCAGAGATGTTTTGCCCCTTCAATCGTTCTCACTTCCGCAGTGGTTGCAATCTGAAAACGTGCGTGCGCTTTATCGGGAGGCAAAAAATCATCGAATTCAGGAACAAGTGCATAGAGCTTGCGGCCAGATTTATTCCAGGATTTCAAATCATCTTCAGTCGTCCATCGAAGTGGTGGTGAGAGCAAAATACCAGCTTGAACTGGATCTCGGTTGAGATAGCGAAGAGTGACATCAGTACCAAACGACCAACCGAGAGTATAGATGTTTGGTAAACGTCTCTGAACGAGAAAGTCAAGTGCAGCGATTGCATCAAGTCCTTCCCCGACCCCTCCTGAGAACTCTCCTTCACTTTTGCCCCGAGCACTTTCAACTCCCCGAAAGTTAAATCGCAACACAGCAATATCAGCAAGGGCTGGAAGTCGCCAGGCTGCTTTTCGAAATACGTGGCTATCCATAAACCCACCGTGCGTTGGAAGTGGATGCAAACACAGCAGAGTTGCACGTGGTGTTGCTTCAACTGGAAGCGCAAGTTCACCCACTAAACGGATGCCATCACTTGCAACGAATTCAATGTCTTCACGACGTGCAGGCAACACGCTGTTTGGGGCTAGTTCAGCCATTAGCGGGCAAACCTCTCCCAGCACGGTGAATGCCAATGCCGCCTATCTTGAACTCGGCTCTCATGATCTTCATCATCCAGTGGCCAAGCAACAATATGTGGTGTTGCAGGTCGAATCTCTTGATTGCATCCAGGACAACGATAAATCTTTGTTGAGGTAGCGCCAGTGATTTTTTGTGTTACCCACTCTTCACCTTTTACACTGACAACTCGTCGAATTCCGTGTGGTCTGCGCTCATCAAATGGTTCCTCACCACTTGACTGTCGTCTATTTTTTCGCCCCATACATCCTCAAAACAATCGCGAATCGGGGCTGATTAATCCCCGTAATTCATCATAGTCAATTTCAAGACACTTAATATTTCTGTGCTCTGCAAGTGTTTGTGCTTGCGGCTTAATCTCTTGTGCGACAAACATCCCTCGGACAGGTGTAAGTGCTGGATCAAGATTCAGCGCATCAAGATATCGAGTGAGTTGCTCAACACCATCAATTTCCCCTCTGCGCTTGACTTCAACAGCAACAAAGCCACCTGCATCTTTACAGAATAAATCAACTGGGCCAATCGGTGTTGGGTATTCGCGTCTGACGAGTTCGAACCCATCGCCGAGGGTTTCGATGTGGCGTGCTAGAAGTTCTTGCAGGTGAGCCTCAACCCCATCTTTTTGCAAGCCTGGATCATCACCAAGCTCTGCGTGAACTTCGTGATGAATCTCATGCATAGTGATGACGAGTAATTCACCTTGTTTGTTACTTACTTTCCAGACAACTTCATCTGCTTCAGTCATTTCGTATATAAAGCACGGAGGATTCATCCAATTCAGTGGTTTATATGCCCGATCATCTGCATGAATAGAAATCGAACCATCTGCTTTGACCATAATCATTCGCTTGGCTTTGGGCAGATGAGAGGAAAGTCGCCCCTGGTAATTGACCGTACAGGTGGTAATCACGATTCGCACACCCGAAGGGTAATCTGCTTTTCGATGGAGAAGAATTGGAGGATGTCGAGTTGGGGTTCTTATTCATTCCTCTATGGACCACTTGTTGCGCTACTAGGCATTGGCATTCTGATTCTGGTTTTACGCTGGGGATGGCAACGAAATCAGTCGCTGATTGCCAAGCCCGTAAAGCGCGGTGCGATGACTGACTATGGATTACTCGTTTCCTGTGCCAAACCACCCACAGTGATTGAGGCCGAGATGGTGAAACAAAAACTAATTGAACATGGGATTCAGGCTACGGTTGCGATTACCAATGAAGGACCAAGGGTGATGGTGTGGCCAGAGGATCAAAAGAAAGCACAGAATCTTTTGAGCTAATCAATCCGCTCAATCATTGCACCAAGTCGTTTCAAGTCCGGTACAAAATTCGTATATCCACGATCGATGTGTTCGACTCCATGAATGATGGTGGTGCCATCTGCCACAAGACCTGCAAGTACAAGCCCTGCGCCTGCTCGAATATCGGTTGCTTCTACCGGTGCACCTGAAAGTTTTTCAACTCCTTTGACTAGCGCATGATGTCCATCTGTTTTCACATTCGCTCCAAGACGGGCAAGTTCTTGAACGAATCGAAAGCGTGCTTCAAAGAGATTCTCAGTCACCATCGCAGAGCCGGTAGCGATTGAATTCAGCGCGATGAATTGTGGCTGCAAATCAGTAGGAAATCCCGGGTATGGCAACGTAACGATATCCTGGGCTTTGACTCTCTTCGTCGTACTCACTTTCACGCTCGATGCTGAAGATGAAATTTCGGCACCCATGTCCGCAAGTTTGGTGAGTGGAATTTCTAGATGCGAAGGGTTGCAGTCAGTAACCACAATCTCACCCTGAGTCATCACCGCAGCGACTGCCCAGGTGCCTGCAACAATTCGATCACTCACAGTTCGATATCTAGTTGGTTGTAGTTCGTCAACACCGGTGATTTCTAGAGTTGATGTGCCGACGCCTTCAATGTTTGCTCCCATTTGAATGAGCATCTGGCAAATATCAACAATTTCAGGTTCACGGGCCGCGTTATCAAGCACTGTTACACCGCGTGCGAGCACTGCTGCCATCAACAGTGTTTCAGTTGCACCAACCGATGGAAAATCAAGTGTGATGATTGCACCGTGCATTGACGCAGTTTGCGCAACAAGATAGCCGTGTTCTGAATTCACCTCGGCACCTAGTTGCTGTAAACCTGCAATATGAAAATCAAGTCCACGCGAACCAATTGCATCGCCACCTGGCATTGCCACGTCCGCCTGGCCAGTTCGAGCAAGCAACGGACCAAGTACACAGATGGATGCTCGCATTTGCCGCACTAAGTCATAATCGGCGCGGTGCTCGATGTTCTCTGGAACAACAATCCGAAGTGAGTGTTCAGCAGGGTTATGTTCAACGGTGCAGCCAAGTCGTCTGAGAAGTTCAGCCATAATGACAACATCCACGATATCTGGCACATTCAAAAGCGTTGTTTCACCAACGGCCAGCAAACTTGCTGCCATCAATTTCAAAACGCTGTTTTTTGCCCCTACGACAGCGACTTCCCCGCGCAGAGGCTGGCCGCCAACTACTTCAATGACACTCACCGGGCAGAGCCTAGTGAATGAGCCCTATGGTTAGCCCATGGTTAATTTGACGCGTATTTACACCCGCACATATTTTCCCTACCTCTAACACAACACCTCG
>JBDLTY010000176.1:0-4305 GCA_039805585.1 Actinomycetota bacterium
AATGGGATAGCTGAGCACACGTCACAGAGGCTGCACCCGGAGAAGACCCTGATCTATGTCATCGGACCCGAGTTCAATTCTCGGCACCTCCACCAGCGTGTCCATTTGGAGATTAGTTGAAGTTTCAACTAATCTAGCGTCCTCTTGAAAGGAAAAAATGGACATTATTTTCATCGTCGGACGAATCCTGTTCGGCGTCATCTTCTTAGCATCTGGTATCGGTCATCTAGCCGCCCGTGAAGCAATGGTTGGCTATGCGCAATACAAGAAACTTCCACTTGCAACTCTTTTGGTTCCCGTATCAGGCATCATGCTCATTCTCGGTGCACTTTCTGTCGTTGCGGGTGTCTACCCGGCCTACGGAGCACTGCTACTCGCGCTCTTCCTCATCCCAACAGCGTTTATCTTCCATAACTTCTGGAAGGAAACCGATGCGCAAGCAAAAATGACCTCGCAAATTTCCTTTAACAAGGATATTTCGTTGGCCGGCGCTGCCATTATCCTCTTTTACATCTTTTCAACAGTAGAAGATCTGCCCGGCTTGCTGCTTCCATAAAACTACGAACTCAATAAGGGTGCAGGTGCTTACCTGCACCCTTATTGTTTAGGCTCATCAAGTGACTTTGTTTCAACGACATTTTCTCAGCGATGCAGATTTCTCAGCCAGTGACATTGAAACTGTCTTGCACCTAGCAGGTGAGTTCAAGTCATCAAGAAGTCAAAACGCTTATCTGAGTGGAAAACATCTAGCGCTCGTCCTTGAGAAAACTTCAACTCGCACTCGAATAGCGTTCGAAGTTGCTATGAAACGCCAAGGAGGATTTGTCACCACACTCGACTATGGAATGAGCCAACTTGGTCTTCGAGAGTCTATTGCTGACACAGCCTCGGTTCTTGATCGTATCTATGATGTCATCGCTTACCGTGGCATACATCATGACGAGGCTCAAACTTTGAGTCACCAATCGTCAAAGCCAGTTATTAATGCATTGACTGATATCTGGCACCCAACCCAAGCACTTGCCGATTACTTCACTATGTATGAAGTGAAAAACCCTTCTTCGTGGAAGGACGTTAACGTTGCCTATGTTGGAGATGGTCACAACAATGTTGCGAATTCACTCTTGACGACTGGCGCACTCCTTGGCGCAAACATCAGAATCGCAGCCCCTGAATCCCTGCAACCAGAATTCACTATCGAAGCCCGCGCTCTTGAGGCAGCCGCAGAATCAGGTGCTCGAATTCTGATTACTGAAGACCCACTTGAGGCAGTGCTCGGTGCTGACTTTGTGTATACGGATGTGTGGGTATCGATGGGCGAACCAATTGATGCTTGGAACGAGAGAATCAATCTTTTACGGGACTATCAAGTTAATAGTGCATTGATGAATGCAACGAAGAATTCAGAGGCAAAGTTCTTGCACTGCTTGCCTGCTATTCATGATAGCCATACTGAGATTGGACAACAGATTGCTTCCAACTACGGTATAACAGACGGTGTTGAAGTAACTGATGAAGTCTTTAAATCACCTGCCAGCATTGTCTTTCAACAGGCAGAGAATCGTCTCTATACAATCGAAGCACTACTCGTGTTACTTGCATCTGAGACATATAGGCAGGATGTATGAAATCAACACTTGATGACACCTTGACTTCACTTGATACTGACACTGATGTTCGGGCAACGACGAATGATGGAGACCACGATCGTTTTGCCCATTATGTCCGCAAAGAGAAAATTGTTGAAAGTGCAGTAACTGGTAAACCCGTCATCGCTCTCTGTGGCAAAGTGTGGGTGCCTGGTCGCGATCCAGATAAATATCCAGTGTGTCCAGATTGTTTAAAGATTTATAACAGCATTCCAGATAAAGACAATAAAGAATAGTTAGCAGCCGGCTAAGCCTGCGAGCATGAAGTCAATTTGATCTCTCACGCGATAGCCCTGACTCCAGCCATTGATGTTGTTGACCAGGATTGCGAATGCAACTTCAGTTCCATTCACATGAGTGACGTATCCTGCAAGTGCTGAGACATCCGAAAGAGAGCCTGTCTTGGCGTGAACTCGGCCTTGAGCGCAGCGAGTTTTCTTTGATTTGAAGCGAGTTTCTAGAGTTCCTGACTGGCCACTTACAGCCATAAGTTGCATTCGTTCGATGACGTTGAGGTTGGGTCTGTTTGCATCAGCAATCATGCCAAGCAGGACGATGATGTGATTCGCACTTACTCGATTAGCGCGCGATAACCCAGAGCCATCCACCATCACAAGGTCATCGGTATACAATCCAATGTCTGAAAGTTTTTGAATCGCAAATGTTTGCATTGCTTTCCAGGTTGCTTTACCAGTTTGGGCGTAGGCTGCTCTACGAAGGAGCATTTCTGCAATTGTGTTATCGGAGTTTTGCAGCATGGTTCTAATATGAGCAATCAAGGGAAAGCCCTTTACCTGAGCAATAACATCACCCGTTGCTGGGGCCTCACCGCGAGTTGCGACTTGGACGCCACTCTTTGTTAACAGCTTGATGAACTTACTTAGTGTGTCAGCGACAGGGGTGCGCGTCATCTTGTTATCGAGATACAGTGCAGAAATGGGTCTGACATATCGTGGCATTGGATTTGGGGTCCAACCTTCAGGCTTCGTGTGCGGGGGAAACATGGTGGCGTCAGCATTCACACTCAGTGGGAGCGTGAGATCAATATCCGTTTGATAGAGCGCATCAACGAGTTTTCTGAGGTGGTCGGTTCGAAGCATTGGATCAGCATCGCCAACGAGAGTTAGGGTGCGAGTCGATTCGTTCCAGGTGAGTTTCGTTGTGAAACGATGGCTGGGCCCAAAAGTTTCCAGCACAATGGCTGCGGTAAGAATCTTGATTGAGGAAGCAGGCACCAATTCGTCCATGCCATTCTTGTTCCATATCGGTTCTAACGTCAGCGTATCTGAAAGCGCAATACTCGTTGACTTTGTCAACGATGATTTCTGAAATCGCTTCTTGAAGGTATTGAGAGATTTCAATGGCAAGTACGGTGTGGCTACCGATTCTGAAGGTGAAGGGTCAGGCGAATTGGTCTCATTTGCAATAACTGGGTATGAGATGCCGATCAGTATCAGGCTCAAAGCAAGCAATATTGCAATCTTCTTCACTTGGAGAAGTCTAATCAAGAAACAAGTTGAGTTTTCGCCGAAAGCTCAAACCATCGCAAATTTTCAAGTGCTTCTGACTCAAGGTGAGGAGTGTCACCAGGCTCTGGTTCTGGTAACGAACCAAGATACCGTTCCGCCCAGTCAAGATATTCTTTGAGTGAATCTTCATTAGAAAGAGCTACCTCCGGGTATTCAAAACCACTTGAAGTGAATGCAACGTCATTCAGACTAAGTTGTGGTGTCACTGCACCATCCTGATGGCGCCATCGGGCCGTCACTGTATTGAATTCATAGAGTGGTAAGAGTTTGTGGCCATGTTCTGCCACAAGTGCAATTGCTTTCAAAATAAACTCAAACGTTTCCTCTGAAATGAAGTAGTTGAAATTGACTCGGACCCAGCCTGGCTTTATTCCCTGGCAACCTTGAACAATTTCCTTTTCAAATTCTTCACTTTGTTCATCGTTGATACCGAGCAAACGATGCCCGTAGGGTCCAGCACAACTACACCCTCCACGTGCTTGAATTCCAAACAGGTCATTGAGAATGGCAACAGCAAAATTATGATGGAGATATTTGCCAGAATTGCACTTGATGGTGAACGACACAATTGATAAGCGTTTGGCGGTCTTGTTTCCTAGCACCTGAATATTTGGGTGAGCATCAAGTGCATCAATTGCTCGCGAAACAAAGTCGTGTTCAAGTGCGGAAATGACAGGCACTGAAATTCCCTGCTTTACTTTAAACACAAGTCCTGCACGGATAGCCTCAATGATGGCAGGTGTTCCACCCTCTTCACGGTGTTCCAGATCGTCGATGTACACGTGTTCGTGGTGATTGACATACAACACCGTGCCACCGCCCACAATGCTCGGCACACTGTTGGAAAGCAGTTCCTTCCGTACGATCAATAAACCTGGAGTAGATGGTCCACCAATGAATTTGTGCGTGGAGATAAAGATCGCATCCTTGTAGGCAAGTGGGTCAGTGTTTTCTCGAGGATTCATTTCGATTTCAATATACGGGGCAGCGGCCGCGAAATCCCAAAATGAAAGTGCACCATGGCGATGGAGCAAGGATGAAATTCCGAAGGTGTCACTCACAATGCCTGTGACATTGCTTGCTGCGCTGAATGAGCCAATTTTTAGTGGACGATCTTTGTAGCGCTT
>JBDLTY010000177.1:0-3312 GCA_039805585.1 Actinomycetota bacterium
ATGGTTCAGAGTTCGACGCGATTGTGTGCTTACCGGATTGGTTGAGCCTTCGACATGACGCGAAAACAGAAGGCTCGTGGCCAGTTTTACATATGCAAGGACAGAAAGTTTTTCGCTGGGCAGTTGGTGAAATGCCAGAGGTCGCACACCGCGCAATAACAAGTGCTGGGCTCACCGCTCACGACATCGATCTCTTCATCCCCCATCAGGCGAATATGCGTATCACCGATGCAATGGTGAAGTCCCTGGGGCTGCGAGACGATGTGAAAATTGCCAGAGACATCCAGACCTCGGGCAACACCTCGGCGGCATCTATCCCCTTAGCTATGGAGAAAATGCGCTCAGAGGGTGTCGCGAAGAGTGGTGAACTCGCCTTGCTCATAGGGTTCGGGGCTGGGTTAGCCTATGCCGCTCAAGTAGTCAGGTTCCCTTAAAGGAGGAAAAATGACCGACGCTGAAATCTTGGACAAATTCACCACGATTTTGTCAGATGTAGCCGGAGTGAATGCCGATGATGTTGAACTTGGTAAGTCACTCATTGAAGATCTCGAAATCGATTCGCTTGCAATGGTTGAAATTGCAATGGAGGTTGAGAAGAGCCTCGGAATCGGTATCCCCGACGAACAACTCAGCAACCTAAAAACCGTTGCAGATGTCGTCGATTACATCAAAGCAAATTCATAATAATCAGGTGAACTTGTGGGTCGTTCAGTTGTAGTCACGGGAGTCGGAGCGATTACACCACTTGGTGATAACGCTTCAACCACGTGGAATGCGCTGCTTGCCGGAACTTCTGGCATGAGCACACTTGATTGGGCAAGCGACCTGCCAGTTACCTTTGCTGGGGTTATTCGTTCCGACCTCATTGAACTCGGCATTGAAAAAGCAAAAGCTCGAAAACTTGATCGATCACAACAATTCGCTGTCATTACTGCTCGCGAAGCATGGGCAGATGCAGGTCTCGGTGACGTTGATCCACTTCGTTTAGGCGTGTGCTTTGCAACCGGCATTGGTGGCGTAACTTCTCTACTAGAACAAGATGCGGTCTTACGAAATGAAGGACCGCGGTTCGTTTCACCAATGACTGTGCCAATGTTGATGCCAAATGGGCCGGCTGCCTGGATTGGTTTAGAGTTTAAAGCCCAAGCAGGTGTCCACACACCCGTTAGTGCTTGTGCTTCTGGTGCAGAGGCAGTGGCTTGGGGCGCTCGCATGATTCAAGATAACCGAGCAGACGTCGTGATCGTCGGCGGTACAGAAGCTGCAATTACTCGCCTAACAATCTCTGCATTCGCCTCAATGCGTGCTCTCTCTAAGCGAAATGATGATCCCACGCATGCTTCGCGTCCATATGACAAAGCGCGGGATGGTTTTGTCATGGGCGAAGGTGCTGGAACCCTCATTCTCGAATCTGAAGAACACGCCAAAGCTCGAGGGGCAAAGATTTATGCTCGGTATGGTGGAGTTGGGATGACTTCAGATGGTCACGACATCGCTCAACCTCATCCTGAGGGTGCTGGAGCGATCCGCGCAATTACTCAGGCTTTGCAAGACGCCGCCCTCACTGCAAACGACATCACACACGTCAATGCACACGCCACTTCAACGCCACTTGGTGATGTTGCCGAAGCATTAGCTCTACGAACAGCCTTAGGTTCACATGCGAGCAATGTCATCGTCAGTGGTACCAAATCCATGACAGGCCATTTACTTGGTGGTGCAGGAGCGATTGAAAGCGTCTTTAGTGTGTTGGCTTTGCATCACCGAATTGCGCCGCCAACAATTAACATTGAAAACTTAGAAAGTGATTTAGGAATTGATGTCGCTGTCAATACACCACGCGAACTAACGGCCAGCAGTAATGCTGTGCTCAATAATTCATTTGGATTTGGTGGACACGACGTTGCTGTGATTTTCACATCACACTAAACAACTGTTTTATGCACCCAGCGAACATTGTCTGACTCAACTGCAACTCTAAAAGGTTCCAATTCAACATCCCACGATGTGCCAAGGCAGATGTCTAATGATGTGGCCATGTCATCCGATTTTTCAAGAATCTGGCGTAGCACCATTTCATTCACCAAGATATTGCCGTATGGATCGGTGTCTGCACGAAAAATTCCAAGACTCGGTGTGAAACTAAATCGTTGATGCGTGTTTTCAGCAAAGTCATGTTCGCTCACTTCAAAACGAATATGCGGGATATTTGAAAGTTTGGACACTAATTCGTGAGCGTGCTTCTTTTCGCCACGCCAGTCAAATACTGCTCGAATCATCGTTGGAGCAAGTGGCTGAGCTGTGAAGGTCAGTGTCACTTCTTCTGCGAAATGCTCACTGAGCACCCATTCAATGGGTTTCGCCATACTTTTTGGACAGGCATGCAACATAAGCGTTCCTCGCACAGTGTGCAAAGGACGCTCGACAGACGTTACGAGACGCATACAACCTCCCACTCGAACTTCGCCTTCCCCTGCGCGGCTCGAACGTGGAGTTAGGCTAATTTAACTCTGTTTTCGGCAATTTGTCACGAGGGACTAGCAAGTAACCCTTGAAGATGGCTTCTGAAGGCTCATTTCGGGCAGAATTCGCCAAATGAGCACACTGTCACAAACCTTGGCTTTTCAACTAAGAGTCGATAGCCGGTCCAAAAACATTACCTTGATTCTGACTGGAACCCTCTTCATCGCCCTCCTGGCTCAGGTATCAATCAGACTTCCGTTCACTCCCGTTCCAGTGACTATGCAAACACTGGCAGTCCTGCTCAGTATTGCTGTACTTGGATCAGTCCGAGCAGTATTGAGCACAAGCCTCTATTTCGCACTTGCATTACTTGGATTACCTGTTTTAGCCCCACAAACAGATGGAAGCCACATCACAGGCGTCCAGGTTCTCTCTATGCCGACACTTGGATACGTTGTCGGTTTTATTGTCGCTGCTGCAGTCATTGGAAAACTCGCAGATCTTGGTTACACGAAAAAACTCTTGCCAGCACTTGCGCTGATGGCCCTTGGCAATACCATCATTTATGCTCTCGGTTTTAGTGTGCTAAAGGTTTTGCTCGATACAACCTGGGCCAATGCATTTGCATGGGGTGTTACCCCATTCATAGTTGGTGATATAGTCAAGATTGCAATAGCCGCACTAAGCCTTCGTGGAGCGTGGCTGGTTGTTGACAAACTAAAGAGACTCTAAGCACTACCGCTTCGACGTTGAAACAGTCGGCGTGAAGCATCAGGACCCGATTTTGCTGGGCCACTCTTTGGGCCAGTGTTTGACTTATTTTTCGGTTGGTTAGCTTTCGCTTTCTTC
>JBDLTY010000178.1:0-5725 GCA_039805585.1 Actinomycetota bacterium
TCGCGTGGAAGTGTGTCAGCACCTTCGCCAATCAAATCAATTTCAATCACAGGTTCGTCAATAACTTGGGCAACTAAATCGTCATACCAATCAAGGGCTAAACCAAGTGAATCAAATCCTGGACCGAGATTCGCACTTGTTGCAGGTACGCGTACCCGAACTGGTGATGCTTTGAAATTCAACACAGGAGTGCCACGACGCTTTGCCACGATTTACTCTCCTAGTCCCATTTCAGCCACAACTGCACCAAGTTCTGCCTTGATTGCTACAGGTTCGGGCGCATTGTGCAATGCCCACTGTGGGTCTTTCAACCCATTTCCGGTAATTGTGCAGACCACCTTCATCCCTGACTCTAGTTTGCCCGCTTCACTTCTCTTGATGAGACCCGCTACTGAGGCTGCTGAGGCAGGCTCACCAAAGACTGCTTCATGGCTTGCAAGGTAGTGGTAGGCAGCCAAAATCTCCTCATCAGTCACTGCGTCAATCAAGCCACCCGATTCTTCTTTGGCAGCAATTGCCTGCTCCCAGGATGCTGGGTTTCCGATTCGGATGGCAGTTGCAATCGTCTCAGGTGTTTTTACTACAGTCCCACTTACCAGCGGTGCTGCTCCCGCTGCTTGAAATCCCCACATTCGTGGCTTGCTGGTTGCTACCTTGTCTTCGAAATACTCAACATAGCCCTTCCAGTATGCAGTGATGTTGCCGGCATTACCTACTGGCAAGCAGTGAATGTCTGGTGCAAAGCCAAGTGCATCAACGATTTCAAAGGAGGCAGTTTTTTGTCCTTCAATACGGTCGGGATTCACACTGTTCACGAGCGCCACCGGATAGGAATCAGCGAGTTCTTCAGCTATTTCTAAGCAGTCATCAAAGTTGCCATCGATTTGAATAATTTTCGCACCCTGCACAACCGCTTGAGCAAGTTTTCCCATGGCAATCTTTCCAGCAGGTACGAGGACAAAGGATTTCATTCCAGCTTTGACAGCATAGGCAGCAGCACTTGCAGATGTATTTCCAGTCGATGCACACACCACTGCTTTCGCGCCTGCCTCTGCCGCTTTTGAAATTGCAACAGTCATACCGCGATCTTTGAACGATCCTGTTGGATTAGCGGATTCAACTTTCAACCACACTTCAGCGCCAACGCGCTCTGATAACTGACAGGCATAGACAAGCGGTGTTCCACCTTCAAGCAGAGTGATAACTGGAGTATTTGCTGAGATTGGCAGTCGATCGCGATATTCTCCAATGACTCCGCGCCATAACTTCGCCATTAGCGACCTGTTTCGCCTTCAACCCTCATCACACCAACAACTCTTCTCACTGCAGGTAGCGTTGAAAGTTCAGCAATCGTGGCCGACAAATCTTTATCGAGTGCAACGTGGGTTCGAATCAAGAGAAATGCATCGTCATCAGAACCATCTTGGCGAACAACTTGGATGCTCACATTGTGTTTCGCAAAAACCTCAGCGACGCGCGCAAGCACACCTGGTTCATCTTGCACTTTCAGATTCACGCTATACCGAGTTGTCGCGGCAGAAATCGGTAATACTTTCAAATCAGCATATGTGCTTTCACCTGGCCCACGATGTCCGGCAACCCGATTTCGTGCTACTGCCACAACATCGCCAAGGACTGCTGATGCAGTGGGTTTTCCACCTGCGCCACGTCCATAAAACATCATTTGTTCAGCAGCATCGGCTTCAACAAAGACTGCGTTGAATGACAAACGAACACTTGCAAGTGGATGGGTGCGTGGAATCATCGCAGGATGAACTCTGACAATAACTCCCGATTCATCTTCGGCAAGTTCAGCAATGGCAAGTAACTTCACGACAAATCCCATATCGGCTGCTGCCTTAATGTCTTCAAGGCTCACATCAGTAATTCCTTCAACATGAACATCATTGATGGTAACGTGAGTATGAAATGCCAGACTTGCAAGGATTGCAGCTTTCGCTGCAGCATCATGACCTTCAACATCGCTTGCAGGATTCGCTTCGGCGAATCCTTGCTCTTGGGCTTCTTTGAGCGCTACCTGATACTCCACCCCATCCTCATCCATCTTGGTGAGTATGTAGTTGGTGGTGCCATTGACTATTCCCATGACTTTTGAAACTCGATCACCAACTAGTGATTCGCGAAGTGGTCGAAGTAATGGGATTGCGCCAGCGACCGCTGCTTCATAATAGAGATCCACTGAGTTTTTCTGCGCTGCTGCAAATAACTCTTCACCATATTGACTCAATAGTGCTTTATTTGCACTCACCACAGAACTGCCAAGTGACATGGCTTTCAAGATCAAGGTCTTCGCAGGTTCAATGCCACCCATCACTTCTATCACAATGTCTATATCGTTTGAAAGCAGTGTCCCCGCATCCATCGTGAGAAGCTTTTGATCAACGCCTTTTCGAACTTTCTTCAGGTCTTGGACCGCAATTCCGACAAGTTCAATCTTTGCACCAATTCGCGCCTGGAAATCATCAGCATTGTCAATCAGTAATCGGGCTACTTCACCGCCCACGACGCCAGCACCAAGAAGGGCAATACGAATAGTTCGTTGCTCTACTGCCATGGTGCTCCTTGCTAGGAGTTAAGTCTAACGACCAAGATTTGGGTCTAAATCGAACAATTCTTCAAGGGTTTGACGTCTGATAAGGACTTGAACTTCGCCGTTTTGAACCCCAACAACGGCAGGTTTTGTCACAAGGTTGTAATTACTTGCCATCGAGTAGTGGTACGCCCCAGTTGCTGGGACTACTAAGAGATCGCCTGGCGCGATGTCACTTGGCAAGATCGCATCATTGATCACAATATCCCCCGATTCACAGTGTTTGCCAACCACACGTGATACCACTGAATTACCAAGTGCTTCCCTGGAACCAATCATTGCTGAATATTCAGCGTTATATAACGCTGTTCGAATGTTGTCGCTCATTCCCCCATCAACAGACACATACAGCCGGCTCATCCCACCATCAACTTCAATTGGTTTCACTACGCCGACTTCATATAACGTCACAGTAGATCCACCAATCAGTGCTCGTCCTGGTTCAATTGCTATCCGCGGCATCGGCATGCCGCGGTTTGTTGTCTCTTTTCTAATTTTTTCAACAAGGGCACTGACCATGACACGAATATCAAGTGGGTCATCGGTGGTGATGTAGGCAATACCAAAGCCACCACCGATATCGAGTTCCTCAGTGATGAACCCATACTTACTATGAAGGAGTTTCATGAATTCAAGTGCACGAAGTGCTGCCTCATCAAATCCTTTTGGTTCAAAAATCTGAGAGCCGATGTGATAGTGAAATCCGCGAAGCGTGAGAAATTCATTCTCAAGAATCTTGCGCACCGCCTCTTCAGCAGCACCACTAAATACTGAAAGTCCAAATTTCTGATCTTCATGACTCGTAGCAATATATTCGTGCGTATGAGCCTCAATACCGAGTGTAAGCCTGAGCAGAACATCGGCGTGCGTATTTTCTCGTCCACACATCAATGTGAGTTTTTCAATCTCATCAAAGGAATCAATCACGATTCGATTGACATTGTTCGAAAGTGCTAGTTCCAATTCAGTGACAGATTTGTTGTTACCGTGAAGGATGATTTCTTCACCTGGCACACCTGAAAGTAGAGCCAGTCGTAACTCCCCTTCACTTGCAACATCAACTCCAAAGCCACTATCCACCATTTTCTGAAGCACTGTTGATTGTGAAAATGCTTTACTCGCGTAATACACCTTGACATCAAGATCACGAGTTGCATCAACAAAATCCTCAATCACATTGTCCAAATGCTCAAGATCAATGACAAAAAGTGGAGTTCCATTTTCTGCTGCTAGACGCTTTACATCCACGCCACCGATTTCAAGCACATCGTTCGCATTGCGACGTGCAGTCTTTGGCCAGATTGGAGTCAGCATTACATTCGCTCCGGCGCGCTCACTCCGCAGAGGTCAAGCCCGTTCGCAAGCACCTGCTTCGTCGCTTCACATACATACAACCTGGCGATGTTCACTGCATCGACTGGAGCTTCACCTTGCGGTAATACTCGACAGCCGTCATAAAATTTATGGTACGCATTTGCTAGTTCTTCAAGGTAACGAGCAATGCGATGAGGCTGACGCAACTCACCTGCTTTTTCCACGATGCTTGGATACTGAGCCAAAGTATTAAGAAGTTCGTTTTCTTTCTCATGCACGAGCACAGACGACTCAAATGAATGATTCCTGTAATCAATCTTGAGATCTTCTGCCTGCCGTAAGACGGATGCAATACGCGCATGCGCGTATTGCACGTAATACACCGGATTGTCATTGGTGCGCTGAATCAGTAAATCAAGATCTAAGACGAGTGGTGTATCAACGGGGTATCGAATTAGTGTGTAGCGAGCGGCATCAACGCCTACTTCATCAACTAAATCTTCGAGCGTGATGATGTTTCCTGCACGCTTTGAAAGTCTGACTTCCTCTCCACCCTTCACCATTTTCACGAGCTGTCCGATGAGAAGTTCAATGTTGATATCAGGATTATCACCAGCACAGGCAGCAACGGCCCTCAATCTGTTCACATACCCGTGATGATCTGCCCCTAACAGATATATACACACATCGAATCCACGCGAACGTTTATCAACATAATAAGCAGTATCAGAAGCGAAATAGGTCAATTCACCATTGGATTTCTCCAATACACGGTCTTTATCGTCCCCAAAGTCTGTTGTTCGAAGCCATAGTGCACCGTCTTGTTCAAAGAGATGTCCATGGCTCTTCAGAACAGCCAAACCTTTTTCAACAGCACCTGAATCATGCAGCCGGCGTTCAGATGTCCACACATCAAAATGCGTATTGAAGTTATCAAGGACATCTTGCTGCTCTTTCAATTGAAGTGCATAGGCGTGTTCGCGAAATGAAAGAAACTGCTCATCAGTTTGAAGATTCAATATTTCAGGATGTTTTTGAACAATGACATCTGCTAATTCTTTGATGTATTGACCGTGATACCCATCTTCAGGAATTGGATTTCCAAGCGCTGCTGCCTGCACAGACGCACCGAACTTATCCATCTGCACTCCACGGTCGTTCACATAAAACTCTCGAGTTACTAATGCACCATTAGCACTCAAGACTCGTGCAATCGCATCACCAACGGCAGCCCAGCGAGTGTGACCAAGATGGAGTGGCCCCGTTGGATTAGCACTAATAAATTCAATGTTGAAGTTTTGACCTTGAAGACTTTCACCTCGGCCATAAGCAGAACCTGCATTCAGTATTACTGGCACAAGATTTCCGGCAGAACCTTTGGCGAGTGTGAAGTTGATGAATCCTGGTCCTGCAATCTCTACTTTTTCAAATCCTTCAACAGTACCCAGAATCTTGATCAAATGGCTGGCAGTTTCACGAGGATTGAGTCCAACAAGTTTTGAGATCTGAAGGGCAATATTGCTCGCCCAATCACCATGGGCTCGATCCTTAGGACGCTCGACCACAACTTCAAAAGACTCAACATCGATAGGCTGGAAATCCTCCGATACAACGCACGCCTGAACAGCGCTACGAATCTGAACAGCAATTTCCTCAGGTGACATGGGTGAAGCCTAATGAAGCCGCAGATATTGAAGTTAATATATGCAAATCAATCTACAATACTTTTATGCTAAAGAAGTCTCTCGGAGCGATTCGGTACGCCGTATTTATTCCAGCTCTTGCCTCGATCGTTGGTGC
>JBDLTY010000179.1:0-12151 GCA_039805585.1 Actinomycetota bacterium
AGAACGGTTGCGGTGGTGGTGCCGTCGCCAGCTACGTCGTCAGTCTTTTTCGCGACTTCCTTGACGAGCTCTGCACCAATTTTTTCGTATGGGTCTTCAAGTTCAATTTCTTTCGCAATGGAAACACCATCATTCGTGATTGTTGGTGCACCCCATTTTTTCTCTAGAACCACATTTCTGCCTTTTGGTCCAAGAGTTACTTTGACTGCATCAGCCAAAATATTCATGCCCCGCTCTAGTGCGCGGCGGGCTTCCTCATCAAACGCGATGATTTTTGCCATAGTCGTTTTCTCCAATGATCATTTCGGATTTGCCAACGACCCGCGACGGAAGGTCTTAATGGTGTTATCGCCATTCAGATAAACCATGTCCAACCTCGTTGGCCACTCTCCCTGATTATCACTCAGGGGGCTTGAGTGCTAAGCCAATTTTTGGCACTCTCATGCCTAGAGTGCAAATTATGAGGTTGAAAATCGGTACAAATGCCCCAAATTAGGGTTGTTCGAGGTCGAGCGGGCCGATCCAAAGGTCAGGTCCAGGCTCGAGATCAGCTGCCTTATTCGTTGCCCAAACTAGACGTAGTTGGGTCGCTTTGGGATTAGGAAGGCAGGCCCGATTGAGAGAAATTTCAAATAGACCCTCAGCATTAATCACCGCTTTCGCTGAGCACGTGCCAGTCAAGATTGTTCCCTGCAAAACCGATGCCTGCATCGTCGATCCATTTGGAAGCAAACATCCACCTGCAGGTAGTGAAAGTTTTAATTGAACTGCAGCGAACCAATCTGTCGCATCACGGATCATGAGTGTCACATAGCCGCTTTGCGCACCTGCATTCAGAATTGTTTCGCCCCAAGCGCACTGTATGTTTTGGGTATTCGCTGATAGTAGGTCGCGCGTTAGAAGTGCAATTGACACTTCTCGAGATTCTTGATTAGCTGAAAAACTTCTTACTCGAAAACTTGCCACATCAAAGGCGCCCGCAATACTCAATTCACGAGTGAGTGTTGCAACATATTGTCTGGCTTGAAGCGTCGGACTCAACTGAATTGTGGAGGTTGGCATTGGCAGCTTGGCAGTATTGCGATACTGCAAACCTGATATTTCAACGCCAAGAACTTGACGTTCCACTAAGAGTTCACTTTTCATTGAATTGATAAATTTTCGATACGCACTAATCCGAGTAAAAACTGATGGCACAGAAGATTCACACTTTGACTTTGCGCCATATGAAACAACACCTACAAGGAAATAACTCGAGTGAAGCCGCCCTACAAGTGGTCCACCTGAGTCACCATAACAAGCCGATGAGTACGTTCCATTCGAATTTCTTCGGTGAGCCCCTAGTTGAAGCTTGGGGAAAAAGTCACTGTAACTTGCAATTGCGATTTCAGTCTTATCCTGCAATGTGGCTTTTCTGAGGTAATTTGAACTCTTTCCCTCTTGCCTATCCCCCCAACCATAAAGCACGGAGCCGGACTTCAACATTCTCTTTGCTTGATCTTTCGAAGGTAACTTGAGGTAGGAATTGAGAATTACCGGATGATATAAATCGATGATCGCAATATCGTTTTTATACGTTTCGCTGTCATAGTTGCCTGTGCGAAAACTTCGTGGAATCAGTACCTGCCCATACTGATATTTGTTGGTTTGGTTTCGTACCATGACGTAGCGTGGATTTTCCTGAATTTGTGCCATGCAATGTGCTGCAGTAATGACTGTATAAGGATCAATAAGTGCGCCAGTACAAAAGAATCCACCTTGCACACGATCAAAGTCACTATCTACCGACCAGAAACTCACAACCCAGGGGGCTTCGACTGGTTTTACTTTCTGCTTATCAGGAAACGTCACAGCTTGAACAGGTGTAAGCAACGCAAGGAGAAGAACCCCAATCAACCACACCATGGAAGCTTTACGCACGTTGCAAACACTACCGAACTTCATTCAATTTCGTGAGCAAAAAAATAAGGGCGGCTCACCACGAGCCGCCCTTACTGACAAAGAACTATGCGAGACGCACGCTTCCTGCCTGTGGACCTTTTGGACCATCAACGATGTCGAATTCAACTCGTTGATCTTGGTTCAGCACTCGAAAGCCATCCATTTCGATTGCAGTGTGATGTACAAAGACATCATTTTCGGTGCCATCAACTGAAAGAAAGCCGAAGCCCTTTTCAGCGTTGAACCACTTGACCGTGCCGGTCACTCTTGCCATGTTTTTCCTTACATAATGCGGGCGCTAACATCGACGACATCAGCGGGTCTTACAAATTTCCTTCCCACATTACGTCTTGCGCCAAGCAGGTGGTATTCGAATTGACCGAGAGAAGTCTAGGGCAAAGTAATGCCTAGTCGACGCGCACTCCGCTGGCGCTGGCGTTCGAGGCGAATTCGCCGTAAACGCTTGACCAGCATTGGGTCAAAATCCAAGGCAGGCTCGGTGTCGATTAGGGCGTTGAGGATTTGGTAGTAGCGAGTAGTGCTCATATCGAACAATTCACGAATAGCATTCTCTTTTGAGCCAGAGTACTTCCACCATTCTCGCTCAAATTTCAGAATCTCTTGGTCGCGCTCGGTTAAACCACCAAGTTCTGGTGCGCCACTTAAAGAGGTTGCTTCTTCCACTACTGTCCTTTCCAAGGAGCACATCTTGGCACGCCACTCTGTCATTGGCAGTGAAATACCCCAAATTGCGACAAATTATTGGAACTGAGAGTCACCTGAGTCTCAATCATCACACTAGTCACAGTTACCCTAACGTAGTGAGGGTCACCAAGGAAATTCTGCTTGTTGCTTTCGGTGGAATGCTTGGCGCACTTGGTCGGCTTGGAATATCAGCACTTCCGCTTATGAACTATCAGTCCTTACTGCTGATAAATCTCGTCGGAGCATTCACACTTGGATTCATTCTCCGGTTCACACTTTCACGATCACTCGAATTGTTTTTGGCAACAGGATTACTTGGTGGGTTCACGACAACCTCAGCGCTTATGACTACTTTGACCGAATTTGAGCAAACCCCACTTGCAGCATTGGCATATCTGGCTATTTCATTTTATGGTGGTTGGGTTTTGTTCTTCCTGGCCAGGAGAATGAAATCGTATGCTTAGTTTTCTGCTTCTGAGTGCAGCTGGTGCTATGAGTCGTTACTTCCTCGAGCAGTTCAATCAGAATACAACACCGTATTTCACTTTAATTGCGAATGTTTTCGGATCGTTCATTGCAGGTCTGGCGCTTTCAAAAGACACTTCAACAGCGTCTCTGCTAATTGCTTTTGCAGGTACGTTCACAACATTCAGTGGACTGATACGAGGTGTCTATCAACTTGAATCGATTTCAAGGATTCGTGCATTCTTGTATGGACATGGCACTCTTGCATTCAGTCTGATGGCAGCTTCTCTTGGGCTTTGGATTGGTTGATTCGCCCTATTTGATAACCTAACCACCTTGCCGATGTGGCGCAACTGGTAGCGCACCCGACTTGTAATCGGGCGGTTAGGGGTTCAAGTCCCCTCATCGGCTCGTTTATCTTTAGAGTTGTCGTATGCGAAAAGTCTTAGTTACAGGTGCATCCGGATACGTTGGTGGACGTCTTGTTGGTCGATTACTGAATTCTGGCTTTGAAGTTAGAGTCCTTGTTCGAAATGCAAGCAAGATTTCAGGGTACCCGTGGGCATCACAAGTGGAAATCATTGAGGGTGATGCATTTTCATTCGATGACTTACATCGCGCTTTACAGTCAGTTCACACGGCTTTTTATTTACTTCATTCAATCAATGCATCGGTGGACTTTGATAAAGCAGAAGAACGAATGGCTCGAACGTTTGTAGAAGTTGCTCGCCAAGAAGAAGTGCAGCAAATTGTCTATCTTGGTGGAATTCAAAATGATGTTCGCACAAGCCGCCACTTATCTTCAAGAGCCCGCACTGGTGAAATTCTTGCAAGCACTGAAGTTCCAGTCCTTGAAATACGCGCCGGCATCATTATCGGTTCTGGTTCTGCATCTTTTGAAATGCTTCGTCATCTCACTCACCGCTTGCCGCTGATGACAACACCAAAATGGGTATCAAATAAAACCCATCCAATCGCAATTCGCGATGTGCTCTGGTACTTGGACCAGGCTGCCAAACTTCCAAATCCAGTCAACGGCATTTACGATGTTGGAGGACCAGACATACTTTCGTACGCTGAAATGATGCAGATATTTGCGAAAGTCGCAGGGCTTCGAAAGCGAATTATCATTCAAGTGCCGCTGCTCACTCCACGTCTATCAAGCCTTTGGATCGGGCTTGTCACACCTGTTCCAACAAGTCTTGCAAAGCCACTAGTTGAATCTCTCATCAGCGAAACTGTGGCTGATGAGAAAAAATCCCTCAAACTCTTGCTCGGCACACCCGAAGAAGGCTTGATTAGTGTTGAGCACGCAATCGAACTCGCACTTACGAATACATCACAAAACGATGTAGCAACGCGATGGTCAGATGCGTCGATTGTTTCGACTCCTTGGCAAGTAACTCAAAGTGATCCTGACTGGGCAGGTGAAACTGAATACCACGATGAGCGTGTTCGCTCATCAACGCTTGAGCGCGAAATTGTTTGGCAAAACATTGAAGGTATTGGGGGAAGTCGCGGCTGGTACGGAGCTGACTTATTGTGGTGGGCGCGAGGATTACTTGATCGACTTGTAGGTGGCGTGGGGCTGCGCCGAGGTCGCAGAGATCAAAATCGACTTCGTGTCGGTGACAGCCTCGATTTTTGGCGGGTAGAAGACATCAAATCTGGCTCGTATTTGCGACTTCGAGCAGAAATGAAACTACCTGGCCAAGCCTGGCTTGAGTTTTTTGTTGAGGACGTTAAAGGGACACTGCAAGTGCGACAAAAGGCAACTTTCCAGCCTCATGGATTGGGTGGACATGTGTATTGGTACGCGGTTCTGCCATTTCACATTTTCGTATTTCCAACGATGCTACGGAATATCGCAACTAAGAATTTTCAGTAGCAGAATCAACCACGACAGGTGTCACTGCAGAGGCGGCATTGCCAGTTGGGCGAAGGCGGGATGAACGCGTAATGAAGAACCAGAGAAGTAAACCAAGTGGAACTACCGTGCTATTGAGAAGCGCATCGTAATCATCCAAAAAGTCGGCGAAGTCGATTCCAAAACGAGAAAAGAGTGCAAGTGAGAAGTCCAATCCACCTGCCGTTACACTGACAATAACTTCGAGAACACCATGCACAAGTACTAGAGCACTGAGTATCGCTGCATACTTGAGAGTTGCCCGATTTCGAATAACTCCATAGAGGCCGGTGCAGAGTAATGCTATTGCGAACGTAATCCATCCCACGAGTTGCACGATAAAGATTCCAATTCGCACTCTGAACTCGTTGGGTTGATTCAAAGTTTGTGGATCGAGAAGCAATTCAAATAAACCTGATATGTCAGTTATGTAATCCACAAATGCAAGTCGAAATCCTCCGGAATTTATGATAGGAACAAAGAAGAGAAGTAAGGAAATTGCGAGTAGAACAAGGCTCTGCCGACGTGGTTTCACACCCACATTATTCCAGTGTTATGCCCGAAGATTCCCTTGACCCTTTGTGAGTGAAGTACTTTGTCCAATCTGTGCTTTGTTCGCTGCCTTTGCTCCAGCCTGAGCAGAAGCACTTCGCGGTGAAGCCGAGATACCTGAATACCCTCGCCAGCTTCCGGAAGCAGAGGACTGCTTCTTGTAGTAATCCTGCACTTCTCGAGCCTTATCTCTGAGGACAACTGCTGTTGAAACTAAAGCATCTTTTGATTCGGTGGCAGTTCGTTCTCGTAAAACCTCCTCGCGCACATCACTTACTCGTTCAGATATTCGTTTAGTGAATGCAACATAAAAGGCACTCTTTGCTGTCTTTGCAGTGTGGTTTTTTTGAACCCTGCGACGCTTACCTCGATAATCCACTTCAATAATTTCATAATAGTCATCTCGCCAGTTTCCGCTGTGGATCCATTCTTGAGCGAAAGCAAACATTTGCGTTGCAAGTGAATTGAAGAGCACTTCACTCACATCAATATCAGATGGCATTCCGTACACAATGACATAGGTTGAGTTATGGGCAACATCAATTTTAAGATCATTGGCATGAGCAATACCAATAAATAAGTCAATCAAGTGCTTATTCGCTCTTTTGCGTAACTCACCTATGGTGAAAGTCTTGCTAATGGGCATGCTACGTTGCTCTTTATCCTTGGTATGCATACGAGCAAGAGCTAAATCAACACTTGCATGGGTCGCGAGTGCTTGCGCCTTTTTCAAAAATGCATCTGCCTCATGTTCATTATCAGTTCGTTCTGCCATTGCTAACAGTGCCGAAATCTTGGCGATGGTGCTCACTTCAAAATCTCGATCCGAAGTCCTTGCGCATCCAAGGCTGCCCTCAGGATGAGTGCAACCTCAGAACCCATTTCTTGCATGACGATATCCAAGAACAACTGAAGAAACTCAGGGCCATGAGCCTGAACATTTGGATCCTTTTGCCAAGTGATGTGGTGGGCTAGCTCGTGCAACACTACTAATTCCTTCATCGCCCAATTGGCATCAACCGGAATTGCAATTGTTCTGGATTCGAATTCATAGTGGGCTTCTTGATTACCTTTGCGTTTTCGAACTCTCACCGATTCAATTTGAGAGCCGGAACGGTTCTGATAGTTTGTGAGAACTTGATCTGCGTAGAACTGAATCTCTTGCAATTCTTTGAAGAATCGTTGTCCTTGTATAAATAATTTTGAGCCAAAAAAATCAAATTCCCCAGCAGGATTTCCCATGGCACTTGCCACTTGATGCTCCGCTCGATACACCTTGATTCTGTCTACGTCTTTTGGCACGGGTGGATTCTGCCTGCTGAAACTGGCGTAATTGTGCTTTTTCACAATGGGACTAGTCCTTCTGCTTGGAACCGCCTAGGATTTCCCCACAATTTCATATCTCCTCTACAACGGATCGTCTGGCACGTACCTGCCAGTGGAAGGAAACAACATGGCCAAAGTGGTCTTTCAGGATGCTTCCCGGATATATCCCGGAACTCCTCGTCCCGCAGTGGACAAACTCAATATAGAAATACAAGACGGAGAATTTCTCGTTCTCGTCGGCCCTTCAGGTTGCGGTAAGTCAACCTCACTTCGAATGCTGGCAGGCCTTGAGCCAATTGATGGTGGATCTGTCTTCATTGGTGATCGAGAAGTAACGAACCTCGCGCCAAAAGACCGTGATATCGCAATGGTCTTTCAGAACTATGCCCTCTACCCTCATATGAGCGTCGCTGAGAACATGGGTTTTGCGTTGAAGATCGCAGGAACGCCGAAAGACGAAATTCGCCGTCGAGTAGAAGAAGCAGCGAAACTTCTCGACTTGATGGAATATCTCGATCGAAAACCAAAAGCACTTTCTGGTGGTCAGCGACAGCGAGTTGCAATGGGCCGCGCAATCGTTCGAGAACCACAGGTATTCCTCATGGATGAACCGCTTTCAAATCTCGATGCGAAATTGCGCGTTCAAACCCGTACCCAAATTGCTTCATTGCAGCGTCGACTTGGTGTGACGACTGTGTATGTGACACACGATCAGGTTGAAGCAATGACCATGGGTGATCGAGTTGCTGTGTTGAAAGATGGCGTCCTACAACAAGTAGACACTCCACAAAAACTTTACGATCATCCAGCAAACGTTTTCGTCGCAGGGTTCATTGGATCTCCTGCTATGAACTTAGTGTGGGGAAATGTCACCGAGAATGGAATCTCTATTGGTGGATCGGTGCTACCAACACCAGCAGATGTACTTGCTGATGCAAAGAGCAAGGGACTGAGCGAAGTTACGGTTGGATTTAGACCTGAAGACATGCTGATGTCAGATGGACTTCCAGTTCTTGTGGAATTCGTTGAAGTTCTCGGTGTTGATGCATATGTTCACGGCAAAGTGAAAACATCACACGGAGATCAAGACGTTGTGATTCGAACCGATGGACGTCGTCCACCCAGTGTCGGAGACACAATTCAGGTCAACATTAAGGATCAACACATCCATGTCTTTGATCCAAACACCACGTTGCGCCTAGGTAAATAGCGCATACACACGTCGAGAGGTCGGGATGTCATTAGCCGTAACTGCGGCAGTTGCAGATCCCGACCTCTTGTACTTTCCTTGGCATCTTCCGCTTGAGGACTGGCCTGAAGATCTAATCGTTGCACTGCCACGGGGTATCTCGAGGCATATTGTGCGATTCATTCGAATTCATGGGGTTGTTCATGCCTTGAAGGAAATTGAAGAGTCGTATGCAATTCGCGAATACGAGTTGCTCCTTGAACTTCAAAAGCGTTCAATTCCAGCAGTTGAAGCAGTGGCGGTCGTCTCGGGCCGAAAAGACGCCAACAATGAACCATTGCCTGCTGTTCTTATCACGCGTCATCTTGATTTTTCTTTGCCGTATCGCGCAGTATTTTCTTCAACACCACGTCCAGATACTGCAAGCCGTCTACTTGATGCAATGACTGCGCTTTTCGTGCGGCTTCACACAGTTGGGTTTTCTTGGAACGACTGCTCGCTGTCAAACACACTCTTTCGTCGAGATGCGGGCGCCTTTGCTGCCTATCTTGTGGACGCGGAAACTGGTGAGTTGCACATCCAGTTATCAGATGGACAGCGTGAATATGACATCGACACTGCAATCTTGAATGTGACAGGTGAATTACTCGACTTACAGTACGGGGGGAAGCTGCCCGATACAGTTGATCCGATTGCACTAGGTCAAAGTCTTGGTGTGCGCTATCACCAATTATGGGAGTTATTGAATAAACCAGTCATGATTGAATACTCAAATCGAAATCAGCTTGATGCCCACATTCGAAATCTCAACAACATTGGTTTTGACATCTCTGGGATTTCCATGCAGAGCATTGATGCGGACCGGCAACTTGTGAGAGTGCAAGCGAAAGTTGTTGATGTTGGCCATCACGCACGAAGACTCCTTCGACTAACGGGACTTGACGTGGAGGAGAACCAGGCTCGTCGAATGCTCAATGACCTTGATAGTTTCAAAACAACGCTCAAGTCTGAAATCAGCGAAGAAGAAGTCGCACATAAATGGATGCTTGAAGTGTATGAGCCCGTGATCGGAGCCATTCCACGCGAACTTCGCAAAAAACTTGAACCTGCGGAAATTTTCCACGAAGTGCTCGAACATCGCTGGTTCTTATCAGAACGAGCAGGTCATTCAGTTGGAATTGAAGATGTCGTAGAGGATTATGTAGCGAATGTTCTACCTCAGAAACCTGATGAAGCCGCTGTTATGACGCAAGATGATACAACTGAAATTACGAATGCAAAGCCGCTTGGCTGACGGCAAATAATCCAATTGCTGCGGCAACAGAAGCGTTCAACGATTCTGTATCTGACGTGATTTCAATACTGGCAATCTCATCACAGGTCTGAGAAACCAGACGAGAAATACCTTTACCTTCACTACCGATAACAAGCACCACCGGAACATCAGCGAAATGCTCAGCCACACTGACAATGTCTTTGGTGGAATCTGCACTTAATCCCACAACAAAATAGCCCGCATTTTGCGCATCTCGTAATGTGTTCGTCAGATTAGTGACACGCGCTACTGGTAAGCGAGCTGCTGCTCCTGCTGAAGTTCGCCAGACCACAGCAGTCACCGGAGCACTACGACGTTCACCTATGAGTAAACCTCCTGCCCCAAATGCTGCTGCGGAACGAATAATTGCACCAAGATTTCTTGGGTCTGTGATGCCATCAAGGGCAACTAGGGTTTTGCCACTATCAATCAGCGTATCAAGTGGTGCGTACACATAAGGCTTTGCAAGTAGTGCAATGCCTTGATGTAATACTGTATCTGAAATTCGATCAATTTGATTTTTTGAAACTTCAGAGATTTCAATCCCAAGATTCTTGGCCAAGCGAATGGCTTCAGAAATTCTCTCATCCCTATCTATGCCAATAGCAATCAAGAGGCTTGTACTTGGGACTTCTGCTCGTAAAGCCTCAATGACTGGATTTCTTCCAACGACCACATCGCTTGCAGACTTTTGCGCTTTAGGTGAACGGGTTTGGGGTTTGCTTGTTACGCGTTTTTCCAATGTCTTTTGTTTACGATCGCGAGCCTTCGGAGTCGGCCCTTTACCTTCAAGTCGTCGTCGGCCCTTGCCACCCGAGCCAACTGTTGGACCTTTACCTTTTTTGCGCACTGCACCACGCCTTGATGAATTACCTGCCATCCTCATCCTTTGAAATACTCCAGCGAGTTCCATCTGGTGTGTCATCGAGCACGATGCCCGCGGCCTCTAATTCGTCGCGAATTTGATCCGCTCGTTTCCAATCTTTGTGTTCACGTGCTTGGGAACGTTCAATAATCTTCGTTGCAACTAACTTTTCAACCACATCTTTGTAGTCATCCATGGTATCCACTTTGTCATTCCAAGCGATTGGGTCAACTCCAAGTATGTGGAGCATCTTTCTCACTTGACGTAATTTTGCTTTGACAAGTTCTAGGTTGGAAGTGGCTAGTGCCAAGTTACCTTCACTGACATTTTCGTGAATCACTGCATAGGCTTGCGGAAGAGCAAGATCGTCATTCATTGCAGCAACAAATGCAGCATCCAGTACGACATCATCGAGGGAAATCTCCCCAACCATGGAAGTCGAGCGCTCAATAAACCCTGTGATGCGATTAAAAGCCGCAGCCTGGTCGAACATTGCATCATCTGAAAATTCAAGTTTGCTGCGATAGTGTGCACTCAGCAGATACCAGCGCAGTTCGATTCCACGAACGCGATTTAAAACATCGCTGACAATCAATGAGTTACCAAGGGATTTACTCATTTTTTCACCAGACTGAGTCACCCATGAGTTATGCAGCCAGGTTTGGGCAAAGTCGTATCCAGCTGCTCGTGATTGGGCAATCTCATTTTCATGATGGGGAAACATCAGATCGAGTCCTCCACCGTGAATATCAAAACTTTCACCAAGATACGCATGCGCCATTGCTGAGCATTCGATATGCCAACCAGGTCGACCTCGTCCCCAAGGTGATGGCCATGAAGGATCATCATTCTTGACATTTTTCCAAAGTGCGAAGTCACGGATGTCACGTTTCTTACTGTCGTGTTCACCTTCAGCACTTGATTCCATGTCATCAAGCAATTGACGCGTGAGTTGCCCGTACTCAGCAAACGAACGAACATCAAAATAGACATCACCTTCGGACTCATATGCATGATTTCGATCAATTAGACGTTGAATATGTTCAATGATTTGGGTGATGTGTCCGGTTGCTCTCGGTTCTGCGACTGGCTCTTTGCAGCCCAGCGCTGCATAGGCTTTATGAAATTCTCGTTCATAGTGAGTCGCGACTGCCCACCATGCGCGATTTTCGTGAACAGCTGTATGCAAAATCTTGTCATCTATATCAGTTACATTGCGAACCAACTCAACATCGTAACCAAGATACTGCATCCAGTTACTCAGTACATCGAAAACCAATGTTGAGCGCATATGTCCAACATGCGGTTTTCCTTGCACCGTTGCGCCACACACATACATGCGGAATGTGTTACCGCGAAGTGGCTTCATGTGCTTGTGAGTACGTGAAAAACTATCGTAAAGCGAAAGTGTCATTAGAGTGTCATGAGTAGGCACGTTGCAACTGCTGCAAGCCCCTCTCCCCTTCCAGTGAAACCGAGCGTGTCTGTAGTAGTACCAGAAATATTGATGACAGCACCACCGAGGTGGCTACTAATGATGTTTTCCATTTCACTTCTGCGTTCTATCACTTTAGGTTGATTTCCGATTAATTGAACTGCTACATTCTCAACTCGAAAACCTGCATCACTTATCATTTCAAAAGTTTCCATGAGAAAGACTTCACCGGAAGAATTCGCATACTCCGCTTTGTCTGTTCCGAAATTACTGCCGAGATCACCAAGATGAGCAGCGCTCAATAGGGCGTCGCAAATTGCGTGAGCAATCACATCTGCGTCTGAATGACCTTCAAGACCTACCTGATCTGGCCACTTCACACAGCCAAGCCACAGTGGCTTCTCTGCTGAATATTTATGAACATCAATACCAATGCCAACCCTCACGCGGCA
>JBDLTY010000180.1:0-3499 GCA_039805585.1 Actinomycetota bacterium
GGCTCGATGCATGCAAATGCACCCAATGCGCTCGTTACCAAAAGAGGTTGTGCAAATTTCGTTTGTTTGATTTCTTCAGTCTCTGCCACTGTGCCAAGGCGTTTCAAATCCAGACCCGTGACATCACTTGCACGCCCCACGACTGATGCGAAGCGTTCGTCGCTAAGCCACGCATCAAACATCCCAGGAGTTTGTGCGCCTTGACCCGGAGCGACAATGACTAGCAACTTAGCCTGCGCCTTCTGTATTTCCAGCATCAGCCGCTGTTACATCATGAAGTTGATAACGATTCAATGCATCACTAACAACATCAAAACTGAGCTCACCTCGAGAAGCAAGTGTGTAGAGAGTTTGCACCACAATACTTTGCGCATCAACAAGGAAGTGGCGGCGAACTGCACCGCGAGTATCAGATAAACCCCAACCATCGGTGCCGAGCGTCGCAAAATCTGTTGGCACCCAATTGCGGATTTGATCTTGTACTGCCCGCATCCAGTCGCTCACAGCAATGACTGGACCTGGCATGCCGTGAAGTCGATTCGTCACGTAGGCAGTTTGTTGATCATGCGGATTGAGCAAATTGTGTTTATCAACTGCCAAGCCATCGCGTCGAAGTTCATTCCAGGACGTTACTGACCAAACATCCGCTGCAACATTCCACTCGTCAAGCAAAATTCGTTGCGCTTCCATAGCCCAATTGATTGACACACCAGAAGCAAGTATTTGAGCGCGAAGGCCATCTGGTCTTGCGGTTGGTGCATACAAATGCATTCCCTTCAAGATACCTTCAACATCAACATTCTCAGGTTGCGCTGGTTGCACATAAGGTTCGTTATAAACGGTGATGTAGTAGAAAATGTTTTCGGGATTCTCTCCATACATTCTCTTCAAACCGTCTTTGAAGATATGTGCCAATTCGAAACCAAAGGCTGGGTCGTACGCAACGACGCCAGGATTTGTCGAGGCAAGTAGCAAGGAATGACCATCATTGTGTTGAAGACCCTCGCCCATAAGCGTTGTTCGGCCCGCTGTTGCACCAAAGGTAAATCCGCGAGTCATCTGATCCATTGCGAGCCAGAAAGAATCGGCCGTTCTTTGGAAACCAAACATTGAATAAAAAATGTATACCGGAATCATGGCAACACCATGCGTGGAATACGAAGTTCCAGCGGCGACAAATGAAGCAACAGAGCCTGCCTCATTGATACCTTCATGCAAGATTTGACCAGATGTACTTTCTTTGTATGAAAGCATTAAGTCTTTATCGACTGGTGTGTATTGCTGACCATGTGGAGAGTAAATCTTCAAGGTTGGGAAAATTGAATCCATACCAAATGTTCGTGCTTCATCTGGAATGATCGGCACAAAATGTGCTCCTAACCCTTCCAGTTTGGTCAAGTCCTTCAATAGTCGCACAAATGCCATAGTGGTTGCAACATTTTGATTGCCAGATCCGCGAAGAACGACTTCGTAATCCTCATCTTTTGGCTGCACGAGTGCTGGTGCATGCGAATTTCTTCGAGGCATAAAGCCACCAAGAGTTGCACGACGATTCTTTAAGTACTGAGCAACATCTGAATCGTCTTCAGGTCGATAGTACGGCGGGAGATACGGATCTAGTTGATCATCACTAATTGGAATTCGAAGCGTGTCACGAAATTCCTTCAGATCCTCCAATGACATTTTCTTCATTTGGTGCGTAGCATTCCTGCCAGCGAAATGCGAACCAAGCTTCCAGCCTTTCACCGTTTTCGCCAAGATAACAGTTGGCTGGCCCTTGTGTTCCATTGCTGCTTTATATGCTGCATACACCTTGATGTAATCGTGGCCGCCGCGCTGTAATGCCCAGAGTTCATCATCTGTCATGTGTTCAACAAGTGCGCGGGTTCGAGGATCTTTACCAAAGAAGTTCTCTCGTAAGTTAGCGCCGTTCGAAGCGCGCAATGTTTGAAAATCACCATCGAGTGTGTTGTTCATGAGCTGAATGAGAGCGCCATCAACATCTTTTTTGAGAAGTTCATCCCAACCCCGCCCCCAGACAACTTTGAGGACATTCCAGCCTGCGCCGCGGAAAATTGATTCCAACTCTTGAATGATTTTGCCATTTCCGCGTACAGGTCCATCGAGGCGTTGCAGATTGCAGTTGATAACAAAGGTCAAGTTATCAAGTTTTTCTCGTGACGCTAGTCCAATCGCTCCAAGCGATTCAACTTCGTCCACTTCACCATCACCTAAGAATGCCCACACATGTTGATCTGACGTGTCTTTGATTCCGCGGTTGTGTAAGTAGCGATTGAAGCGTGCTTGGTAAATAGCGTGTAAGGGTCCAAGTCCCATCGACACAGTTGGGAATTGCCAAAACTCTGGCATCAATCGTGGATGTGGGTAGGAGGAAAGTGAGCCTGCAGGATGGGAGAGTTCTTGTCGAAAACCGTTGAGATCATCTTCCGATAATCGTCCCTCAAGAAATGCACGCGCATAGATACCTGGACTGGCGTGACCTTGGAAAAATATTTGATCCCCACCACCTGGATGATCCAGGCCGCGGAAGAAATGATTGAAACCAACTTCATACAGTGTTGCAGCCGATGCATATGTTGAAATGTGTCCGCCAACTGACAAGCCAGGTCGCTGCGCTCGGTGAACCATGATTGCTGCGTTCCATCGAATATACGAACGGATGCGTGCTTCCATGACTTCATCGCCAGGATAGGCGGGTTCATCACTTGGCGCAATGGTGTTGATGTAGTCCGTGCTTCGAACGCCGGGGACTCCCAAATTGGTTCGGCCTGAATGACGAAGCATTTCCAGCATCACTGTGCGTGCTCGGGTTACTCCTTTTTGGGCTACTAATGCATCAAGCGATTCCAGCCATTCTTTGGTTTCTTCAGGGTCTGTATCAATATATTGGCTTGGGATTCCGAAGTCATTGTCGCTCATGGCGTCCTTTTCATACGGTTGGAAGGCCTTGGGATGCAGTTCTGCAGCCTGCTCATTTTCCCACATTGCACTCAAGGTGTCCAAGTCGAGGTCCAATGGGGCAAATCGCTCAAAAATCAGAAAAAAATCGCGTTGTAATTTGCCAATTTGCCCTCTACCTAGTGGGATACGCTCGTGCAAAATTCGCCGGCGACGAATCTCGTCTCGAGCTTAGGTATCTCTACTTCTTCAATGGTTCTTGAAATCGGTTTTGATTCAGATTGTGCTGAAGAAGTTCGTTCCGCATTCGTTGAAGCATCAGGCAATGAACTTGTGGATGAAGATTTCACCGATCCCGTGGATGCGGTTCTTGTTTGGTTTCGACAAGATGATGACGATTTAGTTGAACTACTCATGGATGCAATTGCGCCATTGACAGAAAACGGTGTGATTTGGTTGATGACACCAAAGCCAAACCAAGAGGGGCATGTTGAGCCAGCAGATATTGCCGATGCAGCGCCGTCCGCAGGATTACAAGTTACAAAAACACTCAGTGCATCCAAAGCTTGGCAAGGCACAC
>JBDLTY010000181.1:0-3091 GCA_039805585.1 Actinomycetota bacterium
CCTGTCAGTAAACCTTTCAAACATACTTCCACCTCACTTTTGACCTAGCCTATTGCCTCAACAAGACACTTGCTAACTAGAGGTTTTAACCAAAAAGGGACGGATTTTGTTCCCGAAATCCGGGGATTTAGTTGATTCGTTCTGGCTTTACGAGCGGGAAAAGGATGGTTTCTCGTATCCCGAGTCCAGTAAGGGCCATGAGGAGCCGGTCTATTCCGACCCCGACCCCACCCATTGGTGGTGCTCCGTGCTCAAGGGCACGGAGGAAATCCTCGTCAAGACGCATCGCCTCGAGATCACCCTTTGCGCCAAGGGCAGCCTGAGCAACGAGCCGTTCTCGTTGGATGACGGGGTCTACTAATTCTGAATAGCCAGTCGCGAGCTCAAATCCGTCCACATACAAATCCCACTTCTCAACAACACCTTTCTTTGTTCGGTGGTCTCGAACAAGTGGTGATGTGTCGACGGGGTAATCCATCACAAATGTGGGGCCAGTGAAGGTTGGGACGACATAGTGTTCAAAGAGTTCTTCGATGTATTTGCCATGCACCCAGTTTTTATCTGGTGTGATGTCTGCCTTTTCACACAGTGTCTTCAGTGTGTCAATTGGGGTATCAGATGTGATTTCCATACCAAGAGATGCGGATACTGAATCAAAAAGTGGAACAAACGACCATTCACCAGACAAGTCATGAACACTTCCATCAAAATGAGTGACCTGAAGAGATCCAGTTGTTGCAAGTGCGGCGTTTTGGATAAGTGTGCGAGTGAACGCGGCCATATCGTTGTAATCAGCATGTGCTTGATAGAACTCAAGCATGACAAACTCAGGTGAGTGACTTGAGTCTGCTCCTTCATTTCTGAAGTTGCGGTTGATTTCATAAACCCGCTCCATCCCACCCACTACGCATCGCTTTAAAAAGAGTTCTGGAGCGATGCGTAGAAACAATTGCATATCGAATGCATTTGAATGGGTGGTGAATGGACGTGCGGTTGCCCCACCATGTTGGGTTTGAAGCATAGGTGTTTCAACTTCAATGTAATTGGCTTCATTGAAGGTTGTTCGAAGTGAATTTAACATTTTTGGTCGCATACGCGCGATGGTGCGCGCATCATCGCGCATAATGAGATCTACATAGCGTTGACGAACTCTGGTTTCTTCAGACATCGGTTTATGTGCGACTGGTAGTGGTCGAAGTGCTTTACTCACCATCTGCCAGGAGTTAGCAAGGATGGATAGCTCTCCTCGTTTTGATGAGATCACTTCACCAGTGACACTGACAAAGTCACCTAGGTCCACAAGTGACTTCCAATTCTCGAGGTTTTCTTCTCCTAGTTTGTCCAGTGACAGCATTGCTTGAAGTTCAGTTCCTTCACCATCACGAAGCGTTGCAAAGCAGAGCTTTCCGGTGTTTCGTAGAAAGAGCACTCTGCCAATGACACTGTGGGTAACTCCAGTTGTGGCTTCGGGTGGAAGATCTGGGTATTGGCTTCGTATGTCTTTGATGGTGGCAGTGATAGGAGCTTTCACTGGATATGCATCTAGACCAAGTTCAATCAGGCGTTCGCGTTTTGCACGCCTGACTTGCATCTGCTCGGGTAGGTCGAGTACTTCACTCATAGGGGGCGAGCCTACTTGGCAGCATCTGGGTTTTGGTTACGTTCATAGATAAGTCGAAGACCATGCAACGTGAGATACGGGTCATAGTCAGTAATGGTTTCTGATTCATCGACAACAACTGGAGCAAGCCCACCTGTTGCAATCACATATTTCACTTCTACCCCAAGTTCATCAATGATTCGCTCCACGAGTCCATCGACTTGACCGGCAAAGCCAAAGACAGTTCCTGATTGCAGAGCTTCGACTGTGTTCTTACCAATCACGTGGGCGGGTTTTACTAACTCCACTTTTCTAAGTTGTGCTGCTCGCTGCGCGAGCGCTTCCACTGAAATCTCAACTCCAGGCGCGAGCGCTCCACCAAGAAACTCACCCTTCGCCGACACCACATCGAGGTTTGTGGAAGTGCCGAAATCAACCACGATTGCAGGTCCTCCATAGAGTGTGAAAGCAGCGAGGGTGTTGACGATTCGATCAGCACCAACTTCTTTTGGATTATCAGTCAGGATTGGGACACCTGTTTTGATTCCTGGTTCCACAATGACTTTGGGAATATCAGTGAAGTATTCACTGAGCATTCTTCGCATTTCATGCAAGACTGCTGGAACTGTTGAGCAAAGTGCTATGCCAGTGATGTCTTCATCAATCAGTCCTTGGAACTTCAGTGCAAGTTCATCGGCTGTGGTTCTTGAGTCTGTGGTGATACGCCATGAGTCGACGAGTTCTTCACCTTCATAGATTCCAAGCACAGTGTTGGTATTACCAACATCAATACAAAGCAACATGTCTTTACCTTTCCTTCAAATCTGCACCAATATCAAGAATTGGAGCCGAGTGAGTGAGTGCTCCAATGGCGATATAATCAACACCAGTTTCGGCATACGCCAATACATTCTCTCCAGTAATCCCACCACTTGATTCAAGTTTTGCTCGTTTAGCTGTGATCTCTACTGCACGCTTAGTGTCTTCGATAGAGAAGTTATCGAGCAAGATGGTTTCGAATTCACACTCGAGTGCTTTCTCTAGTTGATCGAGTGTGTCGACTTCGATTTCGATTGGAACATTTGGATGAGCCTTAGTTATCCGAGCTTTTGCTTCTTGAATACTTCCTGCAGATGCAATGTGATTGTCTTTGATGAGTGCCGCATCAGAGAGATTCATCCGATGATTCACTCCACCACCCATTCTCACCGCATATTTCTCAAGTTCTCGCATTCCAGGAGTGGTTTTTCTGGTATCACGAATCTTTGTGTTTGTGCTACTTACCTTTTGAACCCAAGCGTGGGTAAGTGTGGCGATGCCGGAAAGGTGGCAGAGGAAGTTCAGCGCTGATCGTTCTGCTTGCAAAAGTGCTTTCGTGTTTCCAGTAATTGATAAGAGCACAGTTCCAGGAGTGACAACATCCCCATCTTTCACAAAGTACTCAATATCTGCTCTCTCTTTGCTCACGATATTGAATATGTAGGCAGCAAT
>JBDLTY010000182.1:0-4902 GCA_039805585.1 Actinomycetota bacterium
ATAGCCCTCAGCGAACTTGCCTGCTTCAAAGAGGTCTACGGCTTCCTGCGGCAGGGCTGCTACACGGTAGTCCTTGACGTGGATAAGTTTGCAAACTCCGCTGTACTCCTCCAGCATGTCAAGTGGTGCCATGCCTCCGCGTTGAACCCAGTGCAGATCGACTTCAAAGAAAACATCAGGAGCCACACGTCGGACGATGTCAAAAATACGCTCTCCTTCAAACTGAATTAGGTCAGCGTGATGGTTGTGATAACACAGAGTTACACCATGTTCCTTAAGCTTCTTGGCAAAGGGGTTTAGCTCTGCAGCCCAGGCTTCAGTTGCCGCTTTACTGACCATCGCCTCAAAGGGCATCATGCCAATTCGAACGAATCTTGCCTCCAGTCTTTTGCAGTCTGAAACAATTTTTTCGAATTCTCCAGATAAAGAATCAATGCCGGCTTTGGGGTGAAGAGAAACGGAAAGTGCTCCAACTTCGATTCCTAGTTCTCTAATGCCACGCTCCAAATCAGAAGTGTTTTCCTCAGTCATAGGAATCTGAGAAACCTCAACTGCCTTGATTTCGAGCTTTGCTAATTTCTCAAGCACTTCCCACATGCCATCTTGAGCAACCTGATCTCTAACCATCATCATCTGAACGCCAAGCACAGCCATATCTAGTCTCTTTCCTCGAACTTACCCTCTTCACGAATGCGCTTATTTAGCTCAGTCAAATAAACGTCTTCGTCGAAATTCTCAATTGAAACTTCCGAACCGGTCCAAGCTGAGAGGTGAATTGCATTAGCAAGTCTGACTCCGTGAATACCATCGGCACCAGGAGCTAGCAGCTCTTCTTCACCATGGATAGCCGCTGCAAAGTTCCGCATTACCTCAGAGTGCTGTTCTCCCCAAACTGAGGTGTACTGCTTGCTCTCTTTTGTCATAAATGTTGAGGTATCTAGCTGGCCGCTGAATAGCTTGCCGACCTCTTCGATGCTCATGTTCTTGGAAAGTTCTTGCTCTGGCTTGTTTAGCCGCCAAATCGTGACATCCTTTGAGTTCTCGACCACAATTTTTCCACTGTCGCAAAGAATCTCAAGTCGGTCAGTACCCATCATGTCGTGGGTAGCGGTCATGAAACTCCCTGTTGCTCCTTTGTCAAAAGTGACAAGGGCATTTACTTCGTCTTCAACCGCGATATCACGCCTAAATCCAAATTGAACTTTTGCAAAAACAGACTTTGGGACACCGCAAATCCACTGCCACAGATCTAGTTGGTGCGGGGCCTGGTTTACAAGTACTCCGCCGCCCTCACCTCCCCAAGTGGCGCGCCATGCAGACATGTCGTAGGAACCCTGAGGTCGCCACCAGTTGGTAATTATCCAAGAAGTGTGGCGCAGCGCACCGAGCTCTCCAGAAACCAACAGATCGCGCAAATCCTTGTAGAGAGGATTTGTGCGCTGATTGAAAAATACGCCAAATTTTAGCTCCGGCTTGCTCTTGGCAAGGTCGATAAGGCGCTGAGCTTGCTTGGTGTAAACACCAACCGGCTTTTCAACCAGTGCATGAACGTTGTTTTCCAGCGCGAAGATTCCAACCTCTGGGTGCAGGTAGTGCGGAACCGTGGTGACAACCGCGTCCACCAGACCAGAAGTAATCATCTCTTTGTAATCGCTGAAGAACTTAACTCCGTATTCCTTGGCTGCCTCTTCACGTGCCGGATTCACGTCGGAGACTGCTCCAATACCCATGTTCGGCACCTTGCCCTGAGCAATGAAGTTGGCATAAGCCGCGCCTTCAACACCTAAACCGACTATTCCGAGTCTTACTTTTTTAGTCATCTTTTTCCTTCCGGTTACGACCAAGAAACTTTGGTTTGATTTAGCAATTTCACTAGTGCTGTGTGAGCTGTGGTCCAGAGCTCTGGTCCACATAATCCACCAAATGCATCAAAGTCACCAAGGTGAGGTTCGATGGATAAGAAACCTTGATAGTTCGACTCGGCAAGTGCATTTAGTAATTCGGTAAATTGACCGTCTCCCTCGCCGGATGGAACTACCTCGCCAAGAACCGAATCATTTGTCGGAGCCTTGGCATCTTTACAGTGAATGTACGCGGTGAATTCCCTAACTAGCGGATAGGCATCTTCGAATGGACGGAAGCCACACTGCACATAGTTAGCAGGATCCATGATTGCCCGATAATTCTTTGAGTTGATGGTTTTCATTAGATCAACTACGCGCTGAGGAGTATCGCCGTAAATGTCTTTTTCATTTTCGTGCAGCAACGTAACGCCACCAGCCTCAGCAAGTTCAACCATCGCTTTAGTTCTTCGCATTACTTCGTCGCGATAGTCGTCTGCGTTATGACCTTCTGGAATGAAGAAGCTGAACATTCGAATGTAGTCAGCACCGAAAAAGTTTGCGACTTCGACCCCTTTTCGGGCTCGTTCTAGATGGCTTTCAAAAGAATCAGTAATAAGAATTTTGCCGAGATCAGAGCCAACGGAGGATACTTGAATTCCTGCAGCATCTAGTTTGTTCTTTGCGAGCGCTAGTTTCTCGGAATCCAAATCCAAGACTTTGGTCCCCCAAGCGCTCCTAAACTCAACAAAGTGAATTCCGAGCTTGTTAAGAAGCTCGATTTGCTCATCTAGGTCTTTGGAAATTTCATCCGCAAATCCAGTGATAGTCCACATAGAAACCCCTTTGGAGATTGAGTTGTAGGCAGGCCCAGCGAAAAAGTGACTTGGAATTTCTGCTTTTTGCTCGGTTTTCAAAGTATACGGCAACCGATTGCCAATTTCCCAGCCAAGGCCTAATTTAACCCAAAATTTCCGTAAATTCCTCTTTTGGTCACCAAGTGTGGTGTGAGAATACTCCACTATCTAGGAGGTCACCAGATTTGAGACTGTATAGGTTTCAAAATCTGGTGGGTTTGCATTCCCATAGAAATAGAAACAGGGTAGGCAATATGCCTACCCTGTTTCAGAAGCGAACTTACTTGCCGTAACTCAACTCAATTCGAACGCTTCGATTCTGGGCGCCTACCTTGGTTTGATTCTCAGATCTCTCAGAGGCAAACTTGGCATTCGGTCTCAAAGACTTTATGTATGCAACCGCAGCCTTTGCCCTTGCAAGAGCAAGTTTCTTATCCCCTGGCAAAACGCTGGGTCCCATGGTGAGCCCGGTAACTCTGAACGTAATTTCACTTTGAGGGTTTTGGTTCAACCATTGTCTAATTTGACTCTTCATCTCTGCAGTCAAAACTGATCGACCAGCTGCGTAACCACTGAAGGTCTTCTTCAAGGTCTGAGAGTCTCCGTCGGCGACAATCGCCCCTTCTTTCCCAGCAATCAGAACTGCGCGCTGATACGACAGAGTTCCATTTGTTGCGGTCAAAACCAAGTCATAAATACCGGGTGCTAAGCCAGCTGGAGCAGTAAAGGTAAAGCCGGTTGCGGTGTTGTTTGTGAACGGAATTTCGATTCCGCCTACTATCAACTTGGTCATACCATCAAGGCCCTTGCCTGTGACATTTATGACATTCCCTGCGTTGAATCCAGTGATGCCATTTACAGTTGGCGCTGTTATTGGATCGACACTCATCGGTGGAGGGTTTGAACCAGTGCTCTGTATAAGCTCACCACCAAAAGTATCTACTTGCACCGTGAGATCAATTCCGGTTGCAACAGCAAATCCCTCACCCTCATAGGGTGGGGCGAATGTGTAATTTGGCCAAAGATTAGTTACCTCAAGGGTGTCGATGTCAATCGAATTGACCTCTCCATCCCAAAGCTGGTACATCAGCAAACCGTTCACATCAAAGTCAGCGGCGTAAACCTGCAGTTCACCCAAGCTGCGGACAAAGTTCCATTGGGTGCCGTCAAACTTGAACAGTCTCTGGTCATAGTCGGTTCCATAGAACTCGCCTGAAGGTGCAGTGGCAAGCGATGAAAATCTAATAAAATTTTCTGGATTTTCTCCCAGCTCAGCAGGGTACTGTGTCTCTTCGGATACGACGACGACGTTTAGAGTATCTAGTTCTATGTAACCAATCGGACGGGTTTCAACTCCTTCTCTGAGGTCGGCTGCAAACCACAGGTTCCCATTCGGTCTTAGATCCAGAGCGGTCACCCTATGAATTCCCTCAACCGTCATGATTTTTGTAAACTCACCGGTGGCGATGTCTACTTCCCAGAGACTTTCGCCTTCATCCACCAATTGGCCCCACCTGAAGGTGATGAAGTAAGCCTTTTTGTTATCAGCGTCAACTTCCATTCCCGCGATGTTCCCAAACTCCTCAAAGCTCTCAGTCGCTTGAGCAATTCGAGTTAGCTGTCCGTTAGTTTTGTTTACGTGGTAGAGGCTTGGGAAATCGGTCCAGTCCATTGAAAACCACATGCCCTCAATGTTGGTTAGATCTAGATCAACTGGTTCGCATTCCAAGAACTCGTTACCGACAGTAAGCAAGTCGCCCGCGTCATGGAGATTGAAAAGTTCGCCCTCTGCTGGACATCCGATGTAATCGTAGAAATACAGCCTGAAGAAGTTAAGAGATTCAGTGCCGTCAGTGGTAGCAACGACATTTCCGCCTTCATACTCAAACGAGTATTCCGTGAGTGTGCTCGGTCTAATCATCGCGGCTGGCTTAATGTTAGTGACGTCCTCCACAAAAAGTCGGTTGTCGGCGTCCAGGGTGTAAAGGGTATTTGGTCCAGACACAAAGTTGACTTCAAACTCAACTACGTGATCTACAGGTTCTCCCTCCTCGGAATACGAGTATGTGTTTACTTCGACGTAGTAACGCTCTTCCTGAAGAGAAATCAGGACGTCGGCATGAATATCACCTCGGGTGTCAGAAGTGTATATATAGGTGTCATACCGAAAATCAACCTGATTTAGGCCTTCATTAATCTCAACT
>JBDLTY010000183.1:0-3133 GCA_039805585.1 Actinomycetota bacterium
CTGATTCGGCTTTGTCACTTCAAGTGGTGGCAACTCGCTTGAGTGAACTACTTGGACAGGATGTTCGATTCATTGCGTCAAGCATTCCTAGCGAACGTACCAATGCTGTTATAGGTCTGCAATCGGGCGATATCGCTTTACTTGAGAATATTCGCTTTGATGCGCGAGAAACCTCAAAAGTGGAGAGCGAACGAAGAGAACTTGCCCGTGAACTTGCAGAACTTGCTGATGTCTTTGTCAGTGATGGATTTGGGGTTGTCCATAGAGCCCAAGCATCTGTAACAGACGTTGCGACGATGATGCCAAGTTACGCTGGATTTCTTGTTGCGCGTGAGTTTGAGATCTTCCAAAAGGTGGTTTCCAACCCTGAGCGTCCTTACGTGGTGATTTTGGGAGGATCCAAAGTCTCCGACAAGCTTGGAGTGATTGAAAATCTCCTTCACAAAGTTGACACCCTCTTGATAGGCGGCGGGATGTGTTTCACATTTCTGAAGGCGCAAGGTATGAGTGTCGGTACTTCGCTTGTGGAAGACGATTTTGTGCCTCAAGTTAAAGAATTTCTTCAAACTGCTAGTGAGCGAGGAGTGAAGATTCTTCTTCCAACCGATGTTGTCATAGCAAATGAATTTAGTAAAGAGGCAGAATCAAAAGTTGTCGCTGTCTCAGACATCCCTGAAGATTGGATGGGGCTCGATATCGGACCCGAATCGATCAATCTTTTTACTTCGCAACTCGATTCGGCCAAAACTGTTGTGTGGAATGGGCCAATGGGTGTGTTTGAATTCGACGCTTTTGCTCAGGGTACGCGTGCAATTGCGCAAAAATTGACTGAGATTGATGCGCTCACCGTAGTCGGTGGTGGCGACTCCGCCGCTGCGATACGTGTATTGAATCTTGATGAATCGAAATTCACCCATATTTCCACAGGTGGTGGCGCTTCATTGGAATTTCTTGAGGGGAAAGTTTTACCAGGACTTCAGGTGTTGGAGGACACGAATGCGTAAACCGCTTATGGCTGGCAACTGGAAGATGCATTTCAATCACTTAGAAGCAATTCATCTCGTTCAGAAACTTGCCTTCACGTTTAATGATGAAGATTATGACACTGTCGATATTGCAGTTATGCCACCGTTTACCTCACTGAGAAGTGTGGAAACACTCATTCACGGAGATGGACTCAAACTCCAATTCGGGGCTCAAGATGTAAGCGCTATTGAATCGGGTGCAATGACTGGGGAAGTTAGTGCGTCGATGCTATCGAAGTTGGGGTGCCATTATGTCATTGTTGGACATAGTGAGCGACGTGCGCATCACTTGGAGAGTGACGAGTTAGTCAGTAATAAGGCCGCACAGGCTCTCTCACATTCGATAACACCGATCATATGCGTAGGGGAGCCGCTTGAGGTCCGAAAGCAAGGAACTCATGTTCAGTACACGTTGACACAAGTGGAGAACAGTTTGTCAGGGTTATCTGCCGAACAGATTGCCACAATAGTCATTGCGTATGAACCAGTATGGGCTATCGGAACTGGTGAGGTCGCTACAGCTGAAGATGCTGAAGAGGTAGCAAGCGCCATACGTAAATGGCTATCAAACAAGTACACGAGTAAAGTTTCAGAAAAGACTCGAATTCTCTATGGCGGATCGGTAAAGGCGAGCAACATTGCAGGCATCATGAAGGGTGCAAATGTTGACGGGGCTCTCATAGGGGGAGCGAGTCTTGACCCAGACGAGTTTGTAGCAATTTGTCGGTTCCGATTGCACTAATGCCAGGCCCTCGGGGTACACTTCGCTCGTGATTTTAGCCATGCAAATAGCACTCATTCTTGTGAGCATTCTCTTGATTATCACCGTACTGCTCCATAAAGGACGAGGTGGTGGACTCTCTGACATGTTTGGTGGAGGTATTTCTTCAACGATGGGTGGTTCCAGCGTCGCTGAACGCAACCTCAACCGAATCACGTTAGCGCTCGCGTCGATTTGGGTTGCGATCGTCGTAAGTTTGGCACTCTTGCTAAGTGCAAGTTAGAAAACGTAGGAGAAATTCGTGGTAGGTGGAGCAGCAATTCGCGGAAGTCGAGTTGGCGCCGGTCCCTTAGGTGAATCTGAACGCGGGCAGTCAATCCCAAAAGTTCGTATCTCATATTGGTGTGTTGACGGTCATGAAGCACGTGTTGCATTCGCTCACGATGTTGAAGAGTATCCAGAAACGTGGGACTGCCCTCGATGCGGTCTGCCAGCGGGTCGCGATAAGGAGAACCCACCTGTCGCAGCAAAAAATGAGCCTTATAAAACCCACCTTGCATACGTCAAAGAGCGACGTACTGAACAAGAAGTTGCAATGATCATTCACCAAGCACTTGATCGTTTACGTGCTGAACTTGGCGAAGACTAATTTAGTAATTCTTTAGCTACCTGTAGAACGTTCTCAGCGCTCAATCCTCTTTCCTTCATCAAGAGTGAAGGATCGGCGGACTCTCCAAATTGACTGATTCCAATCGCTCTGTCGCAGAACGATAACCATAATTGTGGGCTTCCTGCTTCTATCGCTAGTCGTGGTTTATTGCCAAGGACATTGTTTTGGTAGTCGGCTGGTTGATTGAAAAACCATTCGAGACAAGGCATCGAAACAACCCTAGCGTCGATACCTTCTCGTTCCAAAAGTTCTCGTGCTTGAAGTGCTACTGACACTTCTGATCCGGTTGCAATCAGCGTAAGTTGATAGTTTGATGAATCGGCAATCACATACCCTCCAAAGGCTGCAGAGCGTGATGTGCTTGCATCTGAAACAACTGGAAGGTCTTGTCGGCTGAGTGAAATGCCTATTGGGGCAGATCGTCTCAGTGATTCTTTCCAGACAACTGCAGTCTCGTTGGCATCTGCAGGTCTGGCTACTGAAAAATTAGGTATCAGTCGAAGGGCGGAGAGATGCTCAACGGGCTGGTGCGTAGGGCCATCTTCACCGAGCCCAATTGAGTCATGAGTCCATACGTAGGTAACTGGCAGATTCATCAAAGCGCTGAGTCGAACGGAAGGACGCATATAGTCTGAAAACACTAAAAAAGTAGCCACATAAGGTCGAAGACCCATTAGAGCCATACCATTGGCAATCGCACCCATAGCGTGCTCACGG
>JBDLTY010000184.1:0-3839 GCA_039805585.1 Actinomycetota bacterium
CGAAAGGTTCTTGCCACGCCAATTGGCGATGATGTCATGCTCACTGAAGAATTACATCAACTCGCACTCAAGCTCATCAATCTGCCTTCCGATAACTCCGTCAAAATTGGTGGCACTCAACTCATCGGGACCAGGCAAGCAAATCTTGTATTGACCTGGCTCTTGTTGATTGGGGTTAGCGCTTTTGCTGGCTATTGGATTGACTCACTTGATCTCAACCCACTTCTTTATGCTGGCAGCTTCATCCTGACAATGAGCACGCTCTGGTTTTTTAGTCGTCTAAGAATTATTCCTCCGATGAGAAAGAAGTACGCTTCCCTTGGATTCGCTGCAACACTCTTTGCTGTAAGTACCTATAGTGGCTCATTCTTGAGTGGAAATTCCGAACTCAATAACGCCGAATGCAATCCAAATTACTTTCCATGTGTGCCTGATGACTATGCTGATTTAGACTGCAATGAAGTGCCGTGGCGCGTTGACGTGATTGGTACCGACGTTTATAACCTGGATCGTGATGGAGATGGAATCGGGTGTGAGTGGAACCCCGTCTTCACACCTGATGAGACAATAGAGCCGTGAACAGGTATGTCAAACTCATTCTTGGTGTTGCTGTAGTTGTCGCAGGCCTCGGTTTTATCGTCTACTTCAACTCACTACCAACACCGAACCCCTCCTCATCCCCATCACCTTCTCCTTCAGAAACGACAGAGCCCACTGCTTTCGATATAGAGGGCTGCTACGCCTACGAGGCCGATGATGGAACCCGCTACACCCTCTACATCGATGCAACTGATGAGAAGAATTTCTATGGATTTAAGGAATACAACAATCCAGGGTTTGATAGCTCTCGAGGAGTTTTTGTCGGTCAATTCATCGATCGAATTGCACTTGGTATCTACGACTTTGAGGCCGAAGGTTCACGCTCAAAACGCCAGTTAGCATTTTTGTTTGAAAATGGAAACTTCGTTCGAATGATTGGCGATATGGAAATTGTTGATAGCGTGGAGAAATTCAAGGACCTGGAAAACCTCACCAAAGACTACGACTATGTCTATCTTCCAAGTAGTGGTTGCGCTACCACCTAGTGTGGTTTAATTGCCACGTCTAAAGGAGGCGTGGGGATGAAAAAAATCGCATTACTGTCAGGTGTTTTTACACTCACCTTCGCACTCAGTTTGCAGCCAGCACTCTCCGTCGCCCAAGACCCAATCCGGATGCCAACCGTCGATACCAAACTTAAGCTGCACAAAACTATCGGTGGCGCAATTGCTCCTAAATCAGTTCGATCTTCAAACAATGGCCTGGTTGCCGCCTTCAACATGATGTATCGACACACAATCACTGTGTATGACGCCAAGTCCACACGCCTCATCAAAACCATTGAAGACTCAGTGAATCTCCGAGAATTCGGTTACAGAGAACTCTCCGGAACCCACAAAGGCGCTCCCGTTGAAGGTGCTTTCAGCCCCGATGGCAAATATCTGTATTCATCAAACTATTCAATGTATGGGCCAAAGTTATTTCGTGAGGGTACTGACTCCTGCGGTAGTGACCGTGGAATCGACAAGAGCTTCATCTACAGAATCAACCTTGAAACCCTTGAGATTGATAACGCCATTCGCGTTGGGGCAGTTCCAAAAATTGTTGAAGTCACACCTGACAACAAATATGTTCTTGTCACAAACTGGTGCTCTTACACACTCAGCATTATTTCAGTAGAGAAACAAAAGGTCATCAAAAACATCTATATCGGACGTTTTCCGCGTGGAATAGCTGTCACTCCCGATAGCACTACAGCTTATGTTGCCGAAATGGGAAGCTCCAATGTTCACAAAGTCGATCTTGTGACTTTCAAGAAGTCAAAGTTCACCGTTGGTAGCGGCCCACGCCACTTAGTGCTCTCCCCTGATGCACGTTATCTCTATGTGTCACTCAATGCTGCAGGCAAAGTGGCGAAATATGATCTTCTTGGTGAAGAGCCAACACGATACGTTGCAACAGGTACGTACCCACGCACGATGACAATTTCAACCGATGGCACTGCCCTTTATATCGTGAACTACGGATCTGGCACCTTATCTAAAGTCCGTGCCAGCACGATGAAGCGAGTCCAGAATATTTATGCGTGTCCAAAACCAATTGGTGTTGCATTTGAAGCAGTTCATCAGCGGACATGGGTTGCCTGCTATGGCGGAGCAATCAAGGTTTACAACAACAAACTTCCCAAAAAACTGATTTCACCAAGCCCAACACCAACTGATTCAATTTCACCAACGCCGTAAGTCAACATAACTTTATTTCACGATACGACGAGAAACTCGAACGAACTAAAAAAGCAAACAGTGGGTGATGATTTCATCACCCACTGTTCTTAGAAACTTTAACTACGAAGTGCAATAGCGAATTCTCGAAAGTTTTCGACCAATAAATCAATCTCTTCCTGCCCGTGAGCGAGGCTGATAAGCCACTGCTCATCAAGTCCAGGCGGTGTGATGATGTTTCGATTCAATGAAAAGAGCCACGACAACTCAGCAATCTCGAAATCCGTTGCCTTGTAATCACGATAATTTCTCACAGGTTCACTTGACCAGGTAATACAGCCCTTCACACCAAAACCAACCGTGTGGGCTGGAAGTTCATATTCATCAATAATGTCTGAGATGCGCGACAAAGCCTGCATATTCAAACTTTCAGCATGGGCGATCGCCTCTTCAGTAACGACTGTATCAACAGCTCTGACTCCTGCAAGTGCAAGAGGATTTCCATTGAAGGTTCCAAAGTGAAGCATCTTGCCATCAACTAAGGTGTTCATAATTTCTCGTTTACCACCAAAGGCAGCGATTGGAGTTCCACCACCAATGGATTTAGCCAGTGTAATGAGATCTGGTGTCACACCAAGTCGATGTGCGGCCCCCCGGTATCCTGCAGTTAATCCAGTCTTTACTTCATCAAAAATCAGAACAATCCCATACTGATCGCAGAGCTCACGCACACGTTCTAAATAACCAGCATCAGGAACAACGATGCCTATGTTCTCAAGTACAGGTTCCACAACAAAACAGGCAATGTCGTCCTTGTGCTCTTTGAAGATTCGCTCAAGTGCGTCAGCATTGTTGTAAGGGACAACAAACACGTCACCTGGCACTGCACCATACGGTGTTACCGAATTTGGGGAATTTTCATCACCAGCATCAGCAATTGAAGGTTTCGATGAAACCATCAATGGGTCATAACTACCGTGATATCCACCTTCAACTTTGACGACTGCATTCTTACCAGTAAAAGCACGGGCAGTACGCACCGCATACATCGTTGACTCAGTACCAGAATTCGTAAATCGAATGAGATCAATCTTGAATCGTTTGCAAAGTCTCTCACTTGCATCGCGTGCAATTGGTGATGGCGTTACGAACAACGTGCCAATGTCCATCGTTGCCTGAATTTCACTCGTTACAGCAGGGTTCAGATGTCCTACAAGCATCGCACCAAAACCCATGGACAAATCGAGCATCGATCTACCATCGACGTCCTTCATCCAGGCTCCGCGGGCAGAAACTATCGAGATTGGGTAGGGATCCCAGTATTGAAAACTAGAGGTGACACCAAGGGGTGAAGATTCTTTCGCTTGGGCTATTTCAGATTCAGAGCCCTTTGTATTGGATGTATAGAGTTCCCACTCTTTGGCGGTGAGTGCCTGGATTTTGTCTTTAGAGACAGGCTTCGAACTCGACGGTAAACGCCGATGGGTCTGTCTATGCGGGCTCATGAGTAGGGAGTGTATCAAGGGAAAAGTATTCGGGCGAACCTGTCACGATTTCAACAAGTTCCTAGAAATGAGT
>JBDLTY010000185.1:0-9013 GCA_039805585.1 Actinomycetota bacterium
ACTAACAGTTGGTAGCGAAGTGAGGACTGCAGTATTTTTTATTGCTGCAGTGCTTGCAGTGAATTGTGAAGTGCTGCCACGCTGATTAGTAGCACTCAGTCCTAAAACTACAAATTTATTCAGTAACGCGGATGAGGTTGTAAATTCAGAATTTGTTGCGCCAGCAATGATTGAGCAGCCACTCGGCGCCGAAATAGAGCTCGCACTTATTGCACTTGAGCACTGATACCACTGGTAATTGATTGAACTTGCAGAAACACCACCTACTCCAACATTTACTGCCATGAGCTTTCCACCCACAGATGGCACACCATGAATTCGCGCCGTATGTGTGAAGTAAGGCGCTGTTGTGACATCAAATGTTGAACCCATAACGTTGTTGTCATAACTAATGCCAATTGAATTTCCACTGATATTCATGTCAAAAAGAAGCCCATCATCGGTGGCAGTTGTGATACTTGCCCAGTCGAATGGACTTCCGAACGTTGCCCAGTATTGGCGTTGCTCAATGTTGCCATTCCACGAGGTATTTTCTGACCTATAGATGAGTGCTTTCCCCTGCTGTGAGTTTCTGCCAACATCGCTATATTGACTATCACATAAGAGGGTTAACTTGTCATCTGAGAACTTCAAGCAATTCACAAATCCTTCAAAACCTATGACATTTCGAAGATCTCTACGTTGAACCCAACTACTGCCAACTTTTTCATAAATTGCAACACCTTGTTCCCAACCACGATAACTGAGTGCAATTAATTGACCGTCTTCTGAGATTGCTGTTTTTGCGATGTAGGCATTTGGATTCGGGGGAGCAGGAAGCCATGTAAAGGTATTGGTTGCACCAATTGAGATCACGATTGCGTCGTAACTATTGGTGCAAGCACCGGTTGGAACAACAAGTGTTGATCCTGAATAGTCACTGGCCAAATTGTGCCATTGGTTCCATCCTGAAGATAGGACAATACAGTTATCTGGAATCTCGATGGCAGACTTTTTGACATTATTGAGATTGGTGATGTCGAACTTTAGAATTTTTCCACCACTTCCGACAAACACCGTGTTGCCATCATCGGACATAGTCAGTGAGCGAGCACCCATGTAATAAGAGGTTCCATTAGAGTCTCGACTAAAAATCTTCAGGCAGTCATATTTATCGGCTGGGGTTAAGAGCGTTGCTTCTGACCAAGTGCCATCAGTTTGCTTACGATAGGTAGCCGCTCCACATACCAAGTAATCATTGCTGGCATCTGTAAAGTCAATGTGAATATAGGCTCCGAGTAATACAGCAAGTGTGTTTCCGTCATCGGAAAGTGCCATCTCTCTGCCAAAGAGCTCGCAGTTAGCGAAGTAGGAAGGTGGCGGTGAATAACTGATGCTTCCTGACGAAACATTCGTTAGTTCAATATCAGGTGTTTCAGATGTCAGAGCCAAGCTCAGGGTTTTTGTTGCATTATTTTTTCCAACAATCCTTTTTTCACCATCGAATACTGGATCGCCGATGTTCACTTCAACGTTTTCACCTAAACTGAAACTTGTCATATCCGTTAAGTGAAGTATTGCAACGTTTTCTCTAACTTCCTTCTTTATGACTGTAAAGTTAGATGGAATATTTGGTGCTGTAAATTTCGCTTCTTCAACCCAGACACCATTTACTTTTCGTTCAATGGTAACTCCGCCAGTATCTGTTCCACGGTAGTAACACCAACTCGGTGCTCGCCATACCGCCTTCGCTCGCACTTGCCCATCAGCACTGAGTTTTGTATTTGAAAGATTTGTCCATGACCGCACATTGCCTTCAGCGAAAGCTGGAGTGCTTGGACTTGATTCAAGAAGTTCAACAGAGACGTTTGAATCTGAAGGTCGTGAGAACTTGGCACTTATTACTGGTGAAACATGAGTGCTTGAAAAAGTGCACGATGTGCCATCGCCCGTACATGAATTAAACCAACCCTGAAAGGTCGAACCTGTCGCAGCACTTGCAGTGAATGTAAATGCGCCAGTGTTGTCCACGCGACACGTTCCCTCATTGCAGGAAATTCCACTTCCACTGATGGATCCAGTTCCTGTACCTATTTGACGAATCAGGAATTTCGGCGATGGAACTGATGTGAGTGCAACGGCAGCCGCAGCATCGACAATTCCACCTGAGAATACTTTTGATGCAAGGGAAACACTTGGCTGAACAGTGGCGATAAGTGCTTTACGAATGTCACTTGGCTTCCAAGTTGGATGGCTGGCCTGAATGAGTACAGCAACACCTGCAACATGAGGTGCTGCCATTGATGTACCACTCAAATATCCATATCCACCCGTTGTGTTGAATGCACCTTCTGGCAGTGTGCTCCAAATTCCATTTCCTGGGGCCGCAACATCAATATTTGTGACAGAGTAATTTGAAAAACCTGCCAGATTCCCTGAGCTCTCAGTTGCAGCAACAGAAATGTGGTTTGGAAGGCGATAGTTGGCAGGGTGGAACTGTGAAATTTCAGTATTGGCAGAATTATTACCGCCAGCTGCAACTACAAGAATACCCTTTTGTTCGCCTGTTCCGGGCTCAGCAACAGCCACTATGGCATCTCTCTCCCAGTCGTATCCACTGTACCCGCCACCAAAACTTTCATTCACAATTTGTGCGCCATTGTTGTAGGCATATTGCAACGCAAGCACGTGATCTGACAGTGAGCAACCACCTGCACCACAAATTTTGAGTGCCATGAGTTTGGCTTGCCACGCCACACCGGCTACACCAATGCCATTATTTCCAACACCAGCAATCGTTCCCGCGACATGTGTGCCATGACCACTAGCCCAGTGATTTGATGTGACATCGTCATTTGGAACATTGTCGTTGTTAACAAAGTCCCAACCATGGATGTCATCAATGTATCCATTGTTGTCATCATCAATACCGTTATCAGGAATTTCGTCTTCGTTTATCCAGAGGTTATCGACCAAGTCGGGATGACCTAAATCAATTCCTGTATCAATGACGCCAACAACGATATTGCTTGAACCTTTGGTGGTATTCCAAGCTGTTGGCACCCGCATTTGTTCCATGCCCCAGGTTTTTGAGTAGTCGGGATCATTTGGGAGCGCGGTAATCTGATACATCACATCACGATTCACACTTTCAACAAGGTTTGATGCCCGCAAAGTACGAAGTGCACTGTCTGCTTGTGCTTTTGTATCAAACTCTAAAATCTCAAGTGTTAATGTGCTTGCAAGTTGAACTTTTTCTTTTGTATCGAACTGCACTGAATCGAGTAACCCTAAACGATCTGCTTTGGTGGGATTCGATTTGTAGACGACGATGAGTTTGGTGTCGATTTTCTGGATTGGACTTGATGGAAGGAAGTCTTTTGGTAAGAGTGGGTTCAGTCGCCCATATGGGTTTTGTGGAGGGGTATCTTTCGTAATCGTCTGAATATCGAGCAAATCTAAGTCTGTGGTCTCATTGCTTTGTGCGGGACTGACTACTAAAGCAGTGAGTAACGTGATTACAACAAGGCGAACAAGTACTTTCACGGGCCCTCACTTCTGTGTTGAAGTGTAATGTGCTTTAGGGAAAGTGCCTAGAAAATTGGGTGGAATAGGGTAGGTATGTGCTGAAAAACTCCCCAACCTTGAAATCGTTTCAATATCGGAATTTCAGACTTATGTTTGCTGCAAACAGCCTTTCCAATGTTGGCACTTGGGCTCAACGAGTGGCCCAGGATTGGCTCGTCCTTGAATTGACTGGAAGTGCAGCACTTCTGGGCATTGTGACAGGGCTTCAGTTTGCTCCATCACTCGTGATGAGTATTTATGGCGGAAAACTCGCAGATCGTTTATCGAAGCGAAAACTCATCTTTTGGACAAGCACTGGAAGTGGTTTATCGGCAGGGTTGCTCGGACTTCTGGTAGTGACTGAGCACATTCAGATTTGGCATGTTCTGGTTTTGGCATTTTCACTCGGTCTTTTCTCGTCGACCGAGGCACCAATACGACAAAGTTTTACTTCTGAACTGGTGGGCGAAAAAGATCTTCCAAATGCAGTTGGATTGAACTCAGCGAACTTCAACGCCGGAAGATTGATTGGCCCAGCCTTTGCAGGTTTCACCATTGCACTCTTCGGTACTGGACCCGCATTTCTTCTGAATGCTTCTTCCTATATTGTCGTCATCGTAACGCTGCTGTTTTTGCGTGAAGACGAATTGCATCCTCAAGAAAAATCAGAAGGCAATAACAGTATTCGTGAAGCTCTTGATTACATTATGAGCTCAAGGGAACTTAAGAATATCTTCATCTTCGTTTTTCTCTTTTCAAACTTTGCACTTCATTTCCAACTCTTTAATGCTTTGATGGCAACTAAAGAGTTTGGTTTAAGTGCTGCAGGATTTGGAAGTTTAGGAAGTATTTTTGCGATAGGTTCAATCACTGGAGCACTTCTGGCTGCGCGCTTGAATCCAGAGAAGCGTTATGAGCGGATTATGAAGTTAGCTATGGTGATGGGCGTCGTTTTTGTTGCGCTAGCACTTGCACCAAATTATGTGATCTATGCAGCGCTTTTACCGATCATGGGAACACTTGGGCTTACCATCATGATTTCAGCAAATTCATTTGTTCAAACCACTACTCCTCAAACACTTCGAGGAAGGGTGATTGGACTGTATTTATCGGTCTTTATTGGCTCTGGCGCTTTTAGTTCACCCGCTATGGGATGGTTTTGTGGGCTGGTTGGCGTCCGCACTTCCATACTTTTGGCGGGGGCAGTAACGTTTCTTACCCCTATTGGGATTCAAGCTCTATCATCAAGGAGGATGAATGCAGCGAATTGATGCGGATTTTCTCGCCTTGCCACTGAAGGCATGTGCTGAAACCGCAATTAATACCGCAACAGGACTTGGTGCAAGTCATGTTGATGTGAGAATTGAACGCACCCGTACTGGAATGATCAACCTTCGAGATAGCAAATTAGAAGGTCAAGCCGATGACACAGTTCTTGGCATTGGTGTGCGAGTAATTGTTGATGGAACGTGGGGATTTGCATCCTCTCCATTTGTCGAACTTTCAGTCGCTGAGCAGCTTGCGAAGAACGCAGTCCTCATGGCGAAGACGAGTAAGCCACTCTCAACTGAGTTTGTGAGCCTTGCTGAAGAGCCTGTTTATAAAGATCAGGTGTGGGTCTCATCCTACGAAATCGATCCATTTGCGCTTTCCAGCAAAGAACGACTTGAACTCATGATTGATTACAGCAATCGACTGATGAATTCAGATTATGTTTCACACGTTGCTGCTACAACGATGTATGTTAAGGAAACAAAGTTTTACGCAGATTCCCGCGGCACATCGACCACGCAACAACGTGTGCGCGTGCAAGGTTTCTTCGATGCGATTTCAGTGGGTGATCACGGTTTTGAATCAATGCGAACTATTGCGCAGCCTGCAGGCTACGGCTGGGAATGGATGAATGGTTCTGTGTTTGACTGGGATACCGAGCTTGCTCGTCTTCCTGAATTACTTCATGAAAAGACAAAGGCACCATCGGTTGAACCTGGCAAATACAACTTGTTGATTCATCCAAGTAATCTCTTCTTGACTATTCATGAATCCATTGGCCATGCCACGGAGCTCGATCGCGCTATTGGTTATGAAGCAAATTACGCAGGCACATCGTTCGCCACAATCGACAAACTTGGAAACCTCAAGTACGGAACTCCACTGATGAATGTCACAGGAGACCGACTTGTCGAACATGGACTTAGCACAGTTGGCTTTGATGACGAAGGTGTTAAAGCCCAGCAGTGGGACATCATCAAAGATGGTGTTCTCGTCGGCTATCAAACTGATCGCCGTATCGCTGCTCGCATTGGTCTTGATCGTTCATTTGGTTGCGCTTTTGCTGATTCTCCAGCGCACGTACCAATTCAGCGAATGCCAAACGTGTCACTCCAACCAGATCCGAATGGTCCTGACCTTGATACGATGATCAGCGAAGTTGAAGATGGTATTTATATCGTCGGCGATAATTCATGGTCAATCGATATGCAGCGCTACAACTTCCAGTTCACTGGCCAACAATTCCATCGAATCAAGAATGGCAAACTAGTAGGACAACTCAAAGATGTTGCCTATCAAGCAACAACAACTGATTTCTGGGGTTCAATGACTCGAGTTGGTGGACCAAGTACTTATGTACTAGGTGGTGCATTTAACTGTGGCAAAGGTCAACCTGGACAAGTAGCTGCAGTAAGTCACGGATGTCCTGTTGCTTACTTTGAAAACATCAATATTTTGAATACTCGTTCGGAGGCCCAAGGATGACACCACAAGAACTCATAGAGAAAATTCTTGAGCGTTCAACATCAACAGAATGCATGGTGATTGTTGAGCAATCAACTGAAGCAAATCTCCGCTGGGCAGAAAGCACTCTCACCACCAATGGCATGATTAAAAGCCAAAGCGTCAGTGTGCTCTCATTTGTTGAGGTTGAAGGTGGACTTGCAGTTGGCGCTGCAACCAGAACAGTGGTTGAGGATGTTGATATCGATGCAATGTTAAAAGAGTCAGTTGATGCTGCAATCGCTTCTGGACTAGCAGATGATTACATGCCACTGTTAACAAACCATTCAGTTGGTGATTGGAAAGCATCTCACAAGGAAACTGGACCTGATGCGTTCAGTCGAATCGCACCTGAACTTGGCGAAATGTTTACCCGCTCAAAGGCAGACCAGATTGAACTTTTCGGCTATGCCGAGCACACCTCAAAGACCACTTGGCTTGGCTCAAAGGGCGGACTGAGGCTCCGCCACGATCAGCCTGCTGGCCGAATTGAAGTGACAGCGAAGTCTCATAACCGCTCACGTTCAACCTGGGCTGGCAGATCCACGCGTGATTTCACGAACGTGGACATTGCTGAGGTCGATGCTGAGCTTCGCCGAACCTTAGAGTGGCAAGCAAAGCGCATCGATGTGCCAGCAGGGCGATATGACACGATCTTGCCTCCAGGGGCCGTGGGAGACCTTCTGACGTATGCCGTATGGATGGCCGATGCTCGAAGTGCATTTGAGGGCCGCTCTGCCTTTTCAAAGCCTGGCGGTGGGATGAGAATCGGGGAGAAGCTCGCAAACTTCCCAGTGAACCTCTATGCCGATCCTGCCTACAAAGGACTTGAATCAGGCACATTCGTAGCTACCTCCCAAAGCTCATCACACGTGTCGATTTTCGATAACGGAACTGACCTTTCAAAGTCTGAAATCTTGGAAGGTGGAGTTCTCAAATCGCTGATTCAAACAAGAGCGACAGCGAAACTCACAAGTCAACCATTCACTCCATTTGGAGATAACTTCATTATGGATGTTAGTGGTGGCAAAGGAACAACTGAAGACCTTGTGAAGAATATGAAGTCCGGCCTCTTACTGAACACCCTGTGGTACATCCGAATGGTTGACCCCCAAACACTGCTTCTCACTGGCCTGACTCGTGATGGTGTGTATAAGGTGGAAGACGGTGAAGTTGTTGGTGCCGTGAACAACTTCCGCTGGAATGAATCACCTCTTGAATTACTTGGACGTATGGTTGAAGTTGGTAGCACCACGATTACCCAACCTCGTGAATGGGCTGACTGGGTACATCGCATTGCGATGCCAGCACTTCACGTGAAAGATTTCAATATGTCAACAGTAAGTCAAGCAAACTAATTCAAGAAACACTAAAGCCCCCAAGATACTTCTTGGGGGCTTTAGTTATAGCTACTAGTTCTTTGCCGCTAGGCGAGCATCTCGCCGTGCCTGCTGTTCTTGTGGATTTGGAACTGGAACCGCTGAAATAAGTTTCTGCGTGTATTCCATTTGTGGATTACGCAAGATCTGATCGCGTTCACCAACTTCCACCAAGACGCCATCCTGCATCACTGCAATTCGATGACTCAAAATGTCAACGACAGCCAAGTCGTGGCTAATAAACAAGCAAGCGAAGCCCAGTTGACGCTGCAGTTCCTGTAGAAGCTCAAGGAATCGAGCCTGAACTGAAACGTCCAAAGCACTTGTAGGCTCATCTGCAATTAAGAGCGATGGGCGAAGAGCAAGTGCTCGCGCAATACCAACACGTTGACGCTGACCACCTGAAAGTTCATGCGGGTAGCGGTTTCGATAACTTCGTGGAAGTTCAACTTGGTCAAGCAAATCCTCAACCATCGTGTTCAGTGCATTGCCTTTAGCGATACCTGCCAAGAAGATTGGTTCACCAATGCTTTCACCAATCGGAAGACGAGGGTTCAGCGAACTTGCAGGATCTTGGAACACGATACCTGTGTGACGACGAATCTGGCTGAGATTCTTTGACTTTGCTTTGCTTATGTCAAAGCCTTTCACCGTGATTTCGCCACTCTTAATCGGTAGCAAACCAATTGAAGCACGACCTATTGTGGTCTTACCTGAACCAGATTCACCCACTAGACCAACAATTTCACCTGGATAGATTTCGAGGTTGATGTTCTTGGCTGCTGTGAAGGCAGGAATTCGTCCTCGCTTTGGATATTCAATCGTGACATCGTTGAGGACCAAAACTGGCTCATTTCGATCCACACCTTCAACCGTAACAATCTCTCGCTTGGGGCTACTTCCAAGCTTTGGAACTGCTCCAAGAAGTTCGATGGTGTAAGGGTGCTTTGGTGAATTGAAGATTTGATCGGCTGTACCAGATTCAACTGTGTACCCATCTTTCATCACCAAGATGCGATCTGCCATATCTGCAACAACACCCATATCGTGGGTGATGAGCAAAATCGCTGATTGCAAACGGCTCTTGAGATCATGCATCAAGTCCAAGATTTCAGCCTGCACAGTCACATCGAGTGCTGTGGTTGGCTCATCTGCAATCAACAGTCCTGGATCACAGGAAAGTGATTGAGCAATCATTGCTCGCTGACGCTGACCACCTGAAAGTTGGTGTGGATATTTATCGAACGATTTCTCTGGGTTTGGAATATCCACAAGAGTCAGCAATTCGATAGCGCGCTCTTTGGCGGCAGTTG
>JBDLTY010000186.1:0-2934 GCA_039805585.1 Actinomycetota bacterium
AGATTTCGGATTTGAAGTGGCCGAAAAAGGGCTGTTTTCACTTCTTAAATTTAGCAGAGTAGCCTTTGCCAACAATGCAACGGTTTGGAATACCTCATCCTTACGGGCATCTACCACTTGAAGACCCTGGACCTGTGCGTCTGGAGTCATTTCCCAAGTTTTTGTTAGGTCTTGCCCTCGGCATGAAACGCCTACTCTTTACAGGAATTCTTTTCGGCATCGTTGGTCTTGGCGCAATGGCTGCAATGCCTGGATTCATTGGTGAATCTGTGCAAGCAGTTGCCGATAACGATTGGTCGCGCGTGCAGTTCTGGGCGTGGATGATTTTGCTGCTTGGCGCATTCACATCCTGGACGACGATTATGCGACATCGTCGTGCAGCAGCAATGTGGGCAACGGTTGCAAACCGATTGCAATTATTGATATCAGTCAAAGCATCAAAACTTGGTGCTGACCTACCGAAGTATGTCTCGACAGGTGAAGTTGTATCAGTGAATTCGAATGACGTGGAACGAGTTGCTCGCGGGTTTGATCTGATGCCGCGTTTTGTCGGCGCAGTGTTGAGTTTCTTTATTGTTGCCTATATTTTGATCACGGGATCAACCCGACTTGGTTTGTTGATTGTGATTGGTGTTCCAATTTTGGTTCTTGGTGTCGCGCTTTTGATCAAACCTCTTGAAAAACGTGAGGATGCACAGCGCGACAAATTGCGAGCAGCAAGTGACCTTGCTGCCGACACTGTGGCAGGGCTGAGAGTGCTACGCGGTATTGGTGGCGAAGATGTGTTCGTTGATCGTTTTGCCAAAGCCAGTCAAGAAGTTCGAGTGGCCGCCGTAAAGACCGCGCGTATGCGAGCAATCTTGCATGGCCTTGAGGTTTTTCTTCCTGGTATTTTGTTTATTGGTGTGGTGTTTTTCGGTGGCAGCGCTGTTGCAAGTGGTGAACTTAAAATCGGAACACTTGTTGCCTTCGCGGGCTATTCAATCTGGATGATTCTTCCGATTCAAACCATGATTGAATTTTCACAACGCTGGGCATCAGCATCCGTGTCGGGAAAACGTGTGCTGAAGCTCCTACAAATTGAAGGTGTGAACGAATGGGGCGAGGAAGAACTTCAAAGTGTTCGAAGTATCAAAGATGAAGTTTCAGGTGTTGAAATTCTTGCAGGTCAACTGACAGTAGTCGTTGCTGACAGCACCCAAACCGGTGATGCTATCTCTGAGCGACTCGGCGGTTATCGAGATCTTTCAACAACGAAGGTCAATGGCATGACCATGAGTTCCTTTTCTCGTCAAAGTGTTCGAGATCGAATCCTGGTCCAAGAAAAAGATCCGACGATTCTGTCAGGAACTGTTCGGAGTCATTTTGATGTTCCATCAAGCCATAGACTGCAAATTGATGAAGCACTGCATGCGGCATCTGCCCATGATGTGATCGATGCACTTGAAGGCAAAGGGCTTGATTCTGAAATTATTGAACGTGGACGAACCATGTCAGGTGGCCAGCGTCAACGACTTGCTCTTGCTCGTAGCTTGTTCGTTGATCCTGAAGTGCTCATCTTGGACGAGCCAACAAGTGCTGTGGACGCACACTCTGAATCTCGTATTGCAGAACGAATTCGTGACTTTCGAAAAAATCAAACCACAGTTGTATTTTCATCAAGCCCCCTGATGCTTGATAAAGCCGACCGAGTAATTGTTGTCATTGATGGCAGCGTAAAGATACATGGAACGCACGCTGAACTTCTAGCATCGAGTTCCCTCTATCGAGATTTGGTGGTGAGAGGCGAATGAGACCCTACGACGCCAAAAAACTCGGCATAGCCACCTTTGATTCACCACCAAAGAAGTTAACGCGTGTCCCGAAAGATTTTGGACTTGATGCATCAAAGGCACGTTTACCGATTGCTCATGAATCAACAGTGAACAATGAACTGTTCACACTCTTCAAGAATCACGTATGGTCGTTTGTGTTGGTTGTCTTCTTAACACTTCTTACCGTTGTTGCCCAACTTGTTGCCCCGAGAGCATTCGGAAACTTGCTTGATGAACTCAAGGCAGGTGGCGGGATTGAGGCAGTACAACGAACTGTTCTGATAATCGGAGTTGCCCTCTTCCTACAAACATTTTTCGCCTACTTTTTGCGAACGCGCGCAGCGGTCCTCGGCGAATTTATCTTGTCGGAACTGCGCGAGCGATTTATTCGCCGAGCAGTCCAACTCCCACCTGATGCGATTGAACGTGCAGGTTCTGGTGAACTTTTGAACCGAACTACGACTGATATCAATCACGTGACGTGGGCCGTCCGGGATTCCTTGCCAGTGATAACCATCTGCGTTTCAGAGATTGTCATAATTTCCATAGGTATAGCAGTAACTGCACCGAACTTTCTTCTCATTGTTGCTCTTGCCCTGCCGTTTGTCTTTGGATTCACTCGCTGGTATTTGCGCAGATCTCCACAGGCATACCGAATTGAGTCATCACTCTATTCGCAAGTGAACTCAGTGCTAGTTGAGACCGCAGAAGGTGGCAGAACTATTGAAGCACTTCGCCTTGGAAAAGATCGCATTGCAAGAACTCGCGCAGCAGCGGGACGCTGGATTGAATGGGAAAGCTACACGATGGGACTTCGAAGTCGATGGTTCCCAGCAGTGTCATTCTCGTATGTTGCGCCACTTGCAGGTGTCTTACTTGTCGGTGCGAATATGTATCAACAAGGTGAGATAACACTTGCCCAAGTAACTGCAGCCCTGCTCTACACCCAAATGCTCGCAGATCCCATCGAAGGACTTTTGTGGTGGATTGATGAATTTCAATCAGGCAAAGCGTCACTCTCTCGATTGCTTGGTATTTATGAAGTTGAAGACAGAGTAATCCGCGATGCGGAGCCACAAAGCACTGAAATTGTTGGTGAGAAAGTCACATATGGATATCG
>JBDLTY010000187.1:0-2513 GCA_039805585.1 Actinomycetota bacterium
GGGTGGAACTGGAACTATCACGCCAGACCTCACCCCAGATGAAGCACAAAATTATCTTGACCTCACAGATGCGTATGACATGGAGCGAATCTTTTTAATTGCACCCGCTTCAAGTGATGAACGGATCAAATTAGTTGCAGAAAGTAGTCGTGGATTTATTTATGCTGCTTCACTGATGGGTGTAACCGGTGAACGAAGTGCACTTTCTCAACAGGCAGAGGAACTTGTTAAGCGAGCGAAAGCACTGACGAGTAAACCCGTTGCTGTCGGGCTTGGTATTTCAACACCAGAGAACGTTCGTGAAATCGCGGCGTACGCAGATGGTGTGATTGTTGGTAGTGCGTTCGTGCGACTAGTGTTGAACTCGTCAAATGTTGATGAAGCAATTATCAAGATTCGCGCTCTTGCACGAGAAATGAAAGCGGCAACGTTGAGATGAAACGAATTGCACTCTTACTGACTCTTGTGCTCGTGGTCTCCGCCTGCAGTTTGGAGCATTCACACGATCATTCACATCCAGTGGATATTGATGTTCAGTTATCGGATAACCAAACGCTTTTTGAAGGACGCTTCGTTGAGGAACCCTTCGTCCTGCCATCAGGGTCTTTCACTGACACTAGTGGACAAAGCGTCATCTGGCCCACTGATGATATGCCAGCAGATGTCACTGTCGTGTTCTTCGGTCTAACCAATTGCTCCGATGGGTATTGCACCACCCAAACTGCAAATGTGGCTGCTGCAATTCGAGGGCTCAAGCCAAAGCAGCAAAAACGGGTCAACTTTATTTTCGTTACTACTGACCCTCCGCGTGATACCGCTGAGGTGCTACGGACGTATCTTGATCTTCACAACTCAAAATTCATCGGTTTGATTGGGGACATCAAAACAGTTCAAAAGGTGGGACTTTCGCTAGGGGTTCACGTTGATGACCTGCCTGATCCATTACCAACTGGGGATTATGAGGTTGGACACGGTCTTCAACTCTTTGCATTCTTGAAAGATAAGACCAGCCCGCTCTTTTGGATGGAAGATAACACCGTTCGGGAGATTCGCTCAGATATCCGAACGCTCTTGCGCGGAAACTGGCAGGAGTAGGGCGAAACGAGCAACAAAGTAGGTTGAGGCCTATTCTTGGCGCAGTGGAAAGGATTGAACATGGCTAAAAAGTCTGGATCAATTGGCAATTACATCGGTGCCATCATTGTTGGTGTTGTGGTTGTTGGAATCATCGCAATTGGATTTTTTGGAAGCCGCTCTGGCGGCGAATCTGCCGGCACAATCCCATCGTTCGTGGATCAAGAGACTCTCGGCTGGGTTTATAACCCAACAGCTACAACTGAGAGTGAACTTGAGATTTGGGAAGATTTCCAGTGTTCCGCCTGTCAAGCATTCAGCGCTAAGCACTCTGAAATGATTCAAGGGCTTGCAGATGAAGGTATCTTCAAACTGGTATTTCGCCAAGCGTCATTCTTCGACAACCGGATTCCAGGTCAGCATTCAGCCCGTGCAGGTAATTCGTTCATGTGCGCTGTGGAGTATTTTGATGAACCGCTTGACTATCACCGAATGCTCTTAAGTATGCCTGGTGGTTCTGCAGGTTGGTCTGATGATGCCTTCATCAATATTGCACAGCTTGCAGGCTTTAGTGGTGACCCTCTTGCGAACTTTGAGACCTGCGTTCGCGAGGATCGATACTTAAAGTGGGCTGTAGATTCTCAGACGAAATTTGCCGAAGCGAAACTGCCTGGAACGCCGTATTTGTCTTTGAATGGCGTTGAAGTTCCACAGGAAGTTATTGCTGGAACTTCTGAAGAGTTCGCTCAGTGGCTTCGAGAAAACGCATAGCCTGATTAATGCTTGCCTCTATTCCTTCGCCTGAACAGAGCGTTTGGTTCATAGGGCCGTTTCCTCTTCGCGCTTACGCAGTTTGTATTGTGATTGGTATTTTTGTTGCAATCAAATGGGGACAGAAACGTTGGGTTGCGCGTGGGGGCAGCGCTGATGACATCATCAATGTCGCGATGTTTGGCGTTCCAAGTGGCATCGTTGGCGGGCGGCTCTATCACGTTGTAAGTGATTGGCAAATATATTTTGGCGAAAATGGACGTGGATTAACTGCTGCATTTCGCATTTGGGACGGTGGGCTTGGAATCTGGGGTGCAATAGCACTGGGATTTGTTGGGTGCTGGGTCGCGGCTAAAAAATACAATCTCCAAATCAGCATGCTGGCAGATGCGCTTGCCCCAGGTGTCGCGGTTGCTCAGGCGATCGGTCGATTCGGCAACTATTTCAATCAAGAACTCTTTGGCGCTCCAACCACGCTGCCATGGGGACTAGAAATTGATCCAATGTTTCGTCCTGATGGGTACGAACAGTATGCAACGTTTCATCCGACCTTTTTGTATGAAGCCCTGTGGTGTCTTGCGCTTGCCTTTGTTTTAGTGAAACTTGAAAAACGATATTCACTTGCACATGGTCAGGTTTTTGCACTGTATGTACTTTTTTACACACTA
>JBDLTY010000188.1:0-4323 GCA_039805585.1 Actinomycetota bacterium
GGCTGAATGACTCTGAAGGTGAGTACTCCATCTACAAGGTGAGCACCGAGAATTGAGTGTGGGTCGAAATGCCTGCCATCAAGGATTTGGTCAATCACACTCTCATTGAGCATCATGGAGCTCGTCTCAGCGTAATGATGTGGGCGACAGAGTTAAAGGGATTGATTTCAATGTGTACATCCTTGTGCCAGGTCCACGTCACATCAGTAATCAGATTATGTGCAAGCAGTCGGTCATTCCAATCAAATCCAAGTTCAGGCATGTTCAAGTGCAAACTCGTTGCGACAGCATTGTGAGGATCAAGCGTGCAAATGACCAATACTGTGTCATCACGTTCTCGCTTACTGTAGGCAATGATGTGAGGGGATTCAGTTGCGTGAAATACAACATCACGAAGTGTTTGTAGTGCAGGATGATCAGAGCGAAGTTCATTGAGTCGGGTGATGTAAGGAGCTAAAGACCTATTTTCTTTTTGTGCTTGCTTATAATCTCGAACTTTCAACTCGTATTTTTCGCTGTCTTTGTATTCTTCACTTCCACTATGGAGCGCGGTTGCTTCGTACAGTTCAAATCCTGCGTACACACCCCACGTGGGGGAGAGAGTTGCTGCAAGTGTTGCGCGGATAGCAAAACCTGCTGGACCAGAGTGTTGAAGAAACTCAGGCAAAATGTCAGGGGTGTTGACAAAGAAATTTGGTCGCATAAACGCGGAATCATCACCCGAGAGTTGATTGACATATTCAATCAGTGATTGCTTATCGTTTTTCCAGGTGAAGTATGTATATGACTGTTGAAAACCAATTTCACCAAGGATTTGCATCAGGTTCGGCGTCGTAAATGCTTCGGAAAGAAATATGACATCGGGGTCAGTCTGGTTAATACTTCTAATCAGTCGCTGCCACAACCAGACTGGTTTGGTGTGAGGGTTATCGACACGAAAAATTCGAATACCTCGCTTCATCCAAAATCGAACGATTCGTTCAATTTCGGCGTACAGCCCTTCTGGATCAGTATCAAAATGCAGTGGATAAATGTCTTGATATTTCTTAGGAGGGTTTTCAGCATATGCAATGCTTCCATCTGGGCGAGACTTAAACCACGAAGGATGTGCTTGTACCCAGGGATGATCGGGTGAGGCTTGCAATGCTAAATCGAGAGCAACTTCTAAGCCGAGAGATTGTGCTCGCGCTACGAATTCATCAAAATCGGTAAGCGTTCCAAGATCCGGATGAATTGCATCATGTCCACCCTCTTGGCTACCTATTGCCCAAGGTGAGCCAACGTCATCCTTATCGGCGGTGAGTGAATTATTTTTTCCTTTACGATGTTTTTTGCCGATTGGATGTATTGGTGGCAAATACACAACGTGAAATCCCATAGTGGCAATGTCAGGAAGTCTTTCAGCGGCAGTTTTGAAGGTACCTGATTTGTAAGGATTGAGTGTTGCGCCTTCTGAGCGAGGAAAGAATTCGTACCATGAGCCATAGAGCGCTCGTTTTCGTTCGACAATCACTGGGAATTTCTTCGACGTCGTTGCAAGGTCTATCAGTGGATTGTCGGTTAATGCAGTATGGATGGTTGGATGGATAGCAGCATGCAATCGTCCGGTTGGATCAATGCTTGAATCATTCAAAATCGAGATTGCCTGCGTAATCGATGTTTTGATGTTGTTCTCGAGGGTTAATTCTGTAAGTGCTCGTTCGAGTAGTAATTTGCCAGTTGCCAGTTCAACTTCAGTGTCGAGATTGAGTGGAACTTTGATTGATGCGTGATGAACCCAGGTAGCCCAGATATCATCGAAGGCGAGGATTTGAAAATACCCAAGACCTAAGGATTGAAATCTCACATTAACACTAAATCGATGGTTGTGGCCCGCTTGAGCTCGAAAGCGTCGAGTTGTTCCATCGGCTTCGAAGATCAGAACCATCACGCCAAGTTTGTCGTGGCCTTCACGTATTGCCGTGGCCCGAATGCAAATTCGTTCATCTTCAACGGCTTTTGCTGGAAGGTCTCCACCCTCCACCGTAGGCCATACATCCTTGATGGGGAATCGACCTACGAGCGGGCTCTCACTCTTCACATACCTACGCTAATAGGGTCGACGCACGAATCAGAAGTCATTCCACTACTCTTGCCACACGTGAGAGCCATTCGACGTGTAAATGTTCAAACTGTTCTGCCCGCATCCCTTTCAGGCCTTGCCACATTGGCTGGAAATCTACGTTGGTCATGGGATGATGAAACCCTCAACATCTTCCGAGATATTGATCCTGCCATCTTCGCCCTGGTGGGGGATGACCCAGTGCAATTGCTTGCAGATGTGAGCAATGAGCGACTTGTGGAACTTGCGAATGATCATGGGTTTGTTCAAAGAGTGCAAAGTGCAGTTTCAAATCTTGAACACTATTTGAATCGCAATGCTTGGTATCAAACCCTTGATCAAAGTGCACCGAAGGCAATCGCTTATTTCTCAGCAGAATTTGGTGTTGCTACGCAACTGCCTCAATATTCAGGCGGACTTGGTATTTTGGCTGGCGATCATCTGAAAGCCGCATCCGATTTGGGTGTGCCAATCGTAGGTATTGGACTTTTTTATCGAGCGGGATATTTCAGACAATCTCTCTCTCGTGAGGGGTGGCAAGAAGAGCAATATCCAGTGACGGATCCAAATGCCTTGCCGTTGTCACTATTACGTGAAAGTGATGGCACGCCTGCTCGGGTATCAATTGGTCTACCTGGCGGCAATCGACTCATCGCCCATATCTGGGTTGCAAGTGTTGGGCGAGTGCCACTACTTCTGCTTGACTCGAACGTTGAAGACAACGCAGCCGCGCAACGAGACGTGACAGATCGGCTGTATGGCGGCGGACATGAACACCGCCTTTTGCAAGAAGTATTGCTCGGAATTGGTGGGGTGCGAGCAATTCGGACCTTCAGCCGAATCACAGGTTTTGCAACACCTGAGGTCTATCACTGCAATGAAGGCCACGCAGGCTTTCTTGCCCTTGAACGAATACTTGAACACGTTGAGGCTGGACTTGATTTCGATACAGCGCTTGAGGTTGTTCGCTCCGGCACGGTGTTTACCACGCATACTCCAGTGCCGGCGGGTATTGATCGATTTGATAAGTCACTAATTGAACGCTTCTTTGGTGGAGATAACGAGGCGGATGAAGTTCCAATGCAGAGAATTCATGCCCTTGGAACTGAAGATTTCCACGGTGGGGATCCAAATATTTTCAACATGGCCGTATTTGGATTACGACTTGCTGCCCGCGCTAATGGTGTGAGCTTGCTTCACGGTGAAGTCAGTCGCGATATGTTCAACTCGCTATGGCCAGGATTTGATGTCAATGAAGTGCCAATCACTTCAATTACCAATGGCGTGCATGCGGGAACTTGGGTGGCACCAGAAATTTTGAAACTTGCAGGTGATGTGTCGATTGATGAGCCTGCAGGTTGGCAGACCATCGCTGGAGTTGGGGATAGCGACTTTTGGAATGTGAAGCGAAATCTCCGAGAGCGATTGGTGAAGAATGCTCGCGAGCGCTTGCGGAAATCCTGGCTCAATCGGGGCGCAAGTGAAGCGGAACTTGACTGGATTGACGATGTACTTGATCCGAATGTTTTGACAATTGGTTTTGCTCGACGTGTACCTTCTTATAAACGATTAACACTGATGCTCTCTGATCCAGTTCGGTTGAAGTCACTCTTACTTCATCCAACTCGACCAATTCAGTTGGTAATTGCTGGTAAATCGCATCCTGCCGATGAAGGTGGTAAGAAACTTATTCAAGAACTTGTTCGATTTGCTGATGATCCTGAAGTAAGACATCGAATCGTGTTTTTGCCTGATTACGACATGGGTATGGCAAGTTGGATGTATCCAGGGTGCGATGTTTGGCTGAATAATCCGCTTCGACCACTTGAAGCGTGTGGCACATCAGGTATGAAAGCAGCCCTTAATGGTGCGTTGAATCTTTCCATTCTTGATGGCTGGTGGGATGAGTGGTACGACACGAAGAATGGCTGGGCTATACCAACTGCAGATGGTGTTCTTGACCAAGATCGTAGAGATGACCTTGAAGCAAATGCGCTCTACAACTTGATCGAAAAGAACGTTACGCCAATATTCTATGATCACGTTGATGGCTTACCACTTCGATGGCTTGAACTTGTTAAGCACACGATTGCAACACTTGGCCCAAAAGTACTCGCAAGTCGGATGGTTCAAGATTACGTCAACACGTTATATCGGCCGGCTGCGCTTTCGATGAGACAAGCAAGTGCAGACAATGCTCGACTTGCCAGGGAACTTGCCGT
>JBDLTY010000189.1:0-4260 GCA_039805585.1 Actinomycetota bacterium
GATGCTGCCCCATCCGCAGGATTACAAGTTACAAAAACGCTTAGTGCATCCAAAGCTTGGCAAGGCACACGCCTAGTGACCAGAAAGATAGGCAAGCGCTAATGAGTATTGAACTTGGAGATATTGCTCCAAATTTCTCACTGAAGAATTCAGATGGACAGACGGTTTCATTGAGTGACTTTAAAGGACAGAAAGTCCTCCTTGTGTTTTATCCTTTTTCCTTTACCGGGATTTGCACAGCAGAACTATGCGCCATACGAGATAATGAAAATGATTTCTTGGATGATGACACAGTTGTCCTATCGGTAGCCTGCGATTCACATTACGTTTTGCAGAACTTTAAGAATCAAGAAAATTTCACTCATATCTTGCTCTCTGATTTTTGGCCGCACGGCGAAGTTAGCCGGGCGTACGGAGTTTTCAATGAAGAGCGAGGCATGGCAATTCGAGGAACCTTTGTGATAGACCGCGAAGGTATTGTGCGGTGGTCCGTCATCAATCAGCCAGGTGATGCGCGTTCAACGAGTGCCTATCGCGAAGCCTTGAGGGCTATCGGGTAACCTTCGGCTCCCCTAAAGGGCGTGTAGCTCAGTTGGTTAGAGCACCGGTCTTACAAACCGGTGGTCGGGGGTTCGAGTCCCTCCGCGCCCACCAACCACAATTGACCTGTGTCAACCACAGTCAAAACCTTGCTTGCTCTGTTGAATCAACTATATCCCCCAGAGCTTGCAAGTGAGTGGGACTCAATTGGTCTCATCGCAGGAAAAAAATCCCAGAAAGTTTCCTCCATACTTCTGTGTGTCGATATTACGCCTGACATTGTGAACGAAGCACTGACGAACCGCTGTGACGCAGTCGTTTCGCATCATCCCTTAGTTCTTGGTGAGGACGTTCTTGAACCTGCCTACAAAGCCCACCTCCTTGAACTTGCCGAAAAACACCAACTCGCTTTCTTGAACTGTCACACAAATGCGGATGCGATGATGCCGGGAGTAAGTGATGCATTAGCTGCACTACTTGGTGTTAAACAATTGTGCGTGATTGAAGAAATTCCAGGGTCGAGTTACGGAATCGGAAGAATTGGAAATCTTCAAGATGCAATTTCATTTCCTGATTTTGTAAACCATGTGAGACGGGTTTTACCGCAAAGCGCTATCCGGCACACAGCCTCACCCGAGCATCAGATACATCGAGTGGCTGTATGTGCTGGATCTGGTGCTTCACTCTTGAGTTTGGTTCGTCAAAGTGATGCCGATGTCTACATAACCAGTGATCTCAAACATCATCCGGTGCTTGAGCACCTTGCTGAAGGAGGATGTCCACTGATTGACATCGATCACGGTATCGCGGAATCGATTTATTTGAAAGGTCTTCAAGCGTCTCTAGAGACAGTGCTTGATGTGCCGATTCTGATAAGTCAATTGCCATTTGGTACCTGGGTAGCACAATAAGCCCGTGGCCACATATTCCATTGAGGACTTTACGTACTTGCTCGAAGTCTCGGATATTGATAAGCGCTTATCTCAATTAGATTTCCAGCGAACGCATCTGCCAGAGGCAGTTGCGCTGAATGATGCGAATTCTCGTGCTCGCGATTTGAATGTTCGAAAAGTTGAACTTGAGGCAGAACTGTCAGAGCTAAAAATCCTGGTATCCAAGTCTGAAGTCGACGTTGAGCAAGTTGACTCTCGTTTGAGTAAAGATCAGACACTACTGGATTCAGGATCTATATCTGACTCAAAACAACTCACCGAATTGCAACAAGAGATTGAGAATTTGAAAAAGCGAAAAAGTGAATTAGAAGATGTTGAACTTGAAATTCTTTCAAGTGTCGAAGACATCCAGATGACTTTAGTCTCAACTCAACGTGAATTGCTCGAAGCTGAACATGAACTTGAAGTAGCCAAAGCAGCGTTGGAGTCTGCCCTTGATGACGTGAATTCTGAAATCATTCAGTTGGGTAATCGACGGCAAGAGATCATCGGCTCCATCGCAGGCGAACTTGCAAGTCTCTATGAAAAAATCAAGAATGACAGGGGCGTAGGTGCGGCAGCACTTCTTGGACATCGGTGTGAGAGTTGTCATTTGGAACTTACGGGTACGGATTTCTCCGAAATTAAAAAGCTTCCCGAAACAGAGTTAGTACGGTGCCCAGAATGTAAAGCAATATTGATTCGAGTTTTGCATGGATAGATTTATTGTGTACGCAGATGGTGCATCGCGTGGTAACCCCGGGCCAGCTGCCTACGGCACGCTCGTACTGAATCACGCCGAGGAGGTTGTAGCCGAACTTGCCGGATATCTGGATGTTGCCACAAATAATTTTGCGGAATATTACGGTCTAATCACTGGGCTTGAGTTTCTTCAGAGCATACCGACTGCATCATTTATTGAAATTCGGATGGATTCAAAACTTGTCGTGGAGCAAATGACAGGTAAATGGAAAGTGAAACATCCTGACATGAGAGCGCTTGCACTCACTGCACGTGATCTCCTTCAACCATTCACAGGGACATTCACCTGGATTCCGCGAGAACAAAACTCACGGGCTGATGCCCTTGCAAATGAAGCGCTCGATAAGGCCTCTCTAGGCATCCTTGATCCAATAGTTCGACGTTACGACAGTTAACTTACGCACCAATTGCCCGAAATCCTGGGACAAATTTCAAGTAAATTTACAGAAAAAATCTTGAAAGATTTCGTGGGAAGTATTAGACACGTGCCTGCGAAACAAGACTTCCGCCACTTCTAGAGCGTAACTGCTCGAAGCGATTGCCTCGGTCGCAATCCAGGTCCCCACCTGTTGGTATGTGTCGTTCGCGCAGAAGGTCCGCCGCTGCTACAAGTGAGCGGACCTTCACCTTTGTCTCCCTGGAAATTCAAGGCTATGCTCACCTCGACGAGTGAATCAGATGAACGCAGTTGTACTGAGGAAAGTCCGGGCTCCATAGAGCGCAGTGGTGGGTAATACCCACCCAGAGTGATCTGCGGGAAAGTGCCACAGAAAAAATACCGCCAAGCAATTGGTAAGGGTGAAAAGGTGGTGTAAGAGACCACCGCATACAAGGTGACTTGTATGGCATGGCAAACCCCACTGGGAGCAAGGTCAAGAGGGTGGTAACACCTGTGTGAATGTACTGACAGTTGTCAGGGGAGTGTGACTCGCACGAATTCACGGGTAGACCGCATGACGGTTACGGCAACGTAATCGCTAGATAGATGTTCATCCGCGACAGAACCCGGCTTATCGATTCACTCGTCACTTTAATTTTGATTGAGATTGAGTATGACAACTCCAATAATGATAATCACCATGCCGATAAGTGCTTGGCGTGAAAGAGCCTGACCAAAAAGAAAATAGGCACCAAGTGTTGCTCCAACGATTCCAAGTCCAGACCAAACCGCATAGGTGATACCAACTGGAATTGTTTTGAGAGTTTGACTCATCAAAAAGAACGCTGTGAGGTAGGCAATGACCACAGTAATTGCAGGTACGATTTTGCTCATACCGTCACTGGCTTTTAGTGCAAGTGTGCCGATGACTTCACTGACAACCGCAATCGCTAAATACAACCAGGCCATTAGTTTGTTCCTTTCAGGAATTCATTGACTGCTGAAACAAATTTAGTCGGTTTTTCTTCATGCGGCAGGTGTCCCGTGTTTTTCAAAATGACAAGTTGAGTGAAACTCGAGAGCCCCGCATTTTTGATAGACGAACTGGTCGGGACTATGACATCGCTATCACCGGTAAGAATCAAAGTTCTGCTCTTGAGGGATTGGATGCTTGAAGTTTGATACCGCGGAGCTTTCACAAACTCCCAAAATGCCTGTTCCCAATTCTGGACTTTAAGTGGAGCTGTATACCCGTTTACTGTCGCTTCCGTTATTAGCTTTGGATCAAAGTAACTTTGTTCCAAGATTGAAAGTCCTTCGGTAGCAATACGTGAGACCAAGATAGGTCCAAGGTGATTGATTTGTGGAATTGAAAACACCGGTTGTAGCCACGCAGGGTACGGGCCATTGCCACTCAGTGCTGGCGCGATCAGGATGAGGTTATCGATTCGCCCTGGATTCTGAATGGTGTATTCAAGGGCAAGTGCACCGCCGGCTGAATGTCCAACCAGAGTGACATTCTTGTTCGCAGCAAACTTCTCGATTACATCATCAAGTACCTGTAGTTGACCCTCAAATGAGTAAGGATTGATTCCGACCCAGGACAGTGGACGGTCAGTAAAACCGAACGCGGTTCGATCGTAGGCA
>JBDLTY010000190.1:0-9394 GCA_039805585.1 Actinomycetota bacterium
CAACTGAGGCACGTATCCCCGCCCACATCGCTCTATACGTGACATCACTCAGTGCCACCGCCTCATCGGTAACATCGCCAATCAACATCGTAATTGCACTATCACCATGCCACCCGTCAACAATTGCTCCAAAGTCAACTGAAAGGATGTCGCCAGATTGAAGAGCATATTTCGATGGAATGCCGTGAACAACCTGTTCATTGACTGATGTGCAGACAGCGGCTGGATAACCGTGGTATCCCAAAAACGACGATGTTGCGGAATGCTTTTTTAATTCTTCACGGGCAAGAGCATCGATATCTAAAAGCGTTGTACCGGGTTGTGTTGTTTCTTTTATCAGCGAAAGCGTTTGTGCGACGACATTTCCTGCGACTGCCATCTTTTGAAATTGCTCGGCAGTCTTTATCTCAATCTTCGGTTTTCTATCGAAAAACATAATTACACAGCTAAGGCTGACATGATGCGGTTTGTAATGTCTGAAATATCGCCTAGCCCATCTACTCGTTTGAGGATGCCACGGCTTTCATAGAGGGCAGTCAATGGTGCTGTCTGATCAGCATACACTTCAAGTCGACGTCGGATGACGTCCTCGGTGTCGTCAACACGACCTTGCTCAATGGCACGTTTATGTAGTCGCGCTACAACTTCATCCGTATCGGCTGTCAGTTCAATCACAACATCAACGGCTAGATCTGAAACGCTCAACATGGTATCGAGTTCAGCGATTTGATCTATCGTTCGTGGATATCCATCAAGAATAAAACCGTTCTGGGCATCATCTTGTTCAAGTCGATCTCTGACCATGTCGTTCGTAATAGTGTCAGGGACATATTCTCCTGCGTCCATATAACGCTTCGCCGCAATGCCAAGTTCGGTAAGTTCCGAAACATTGGCTCTGAAAATATCGCCAGTCGAAATGTGAGGGATTGCGAGTTTTTGTGCAATGAGTGCAGCTTGCGTGCCTTTACCTGCACCAGGAGGCCCCATAAAGACAATGCGCATTGAAATTACCTGAGGAAGCCCTCATAGGAACGTTGCTGCAATTGAGATTCAATTTGCTTGACAGTATCAAGACCAACACCAACCATAATCAGTAGTGACGTACCACCAAAGAGGAATGATTGTCCTAAGCCAAGACCACCAAAGGCAACGAATGGGATGATTGCAATGATACCGAGATACAACGAGCCTGGGAATGTTAAGCGGTTACTTACATACGCAAGGTAATCTGCAGTTGGTTTTCCTGCACGAATGCCTGGAATGAAGCCTCCGTACTTGCGAATGTCTTCAGCAGTCTGTTGAGGGTTAAATGTGATTGAAACATAGAAGTAGGCGAAGAAAACAATCAAAAAGAAATACATCATCAGATATGGCGTTTCAGTACCTGCTGCAAGATTCTGCGAAATCCATAACGCCCATCCTGAGGTGGAATTCCCGGACAAACTCACAATGAGTGATGGGACGTACAGCAAACTTGAGGCGAAGATAACTGGAATAACACCAGCCATGTTCACTTTCATTGGAATGTAGGTAGAAGAACCACCATACGTACGTCTTCCAACAACTCGCTTTGCGTATTGAACTGGAATTCGACGTTGTGCTTGTTCAACTAAGACAACACCGGCGATGGTACCGATACCAACAAGCAAAACACCTGCGAGAATGAGATTTCCATTCACTTGATAAATATTCACTAGTTGGCCTGGGAATGTCGCGATGATTGAGGTGAAAATCATGATTGACATACCATTACCAACACCCTTATCAGTGACCAATTCACCAAGCCACATAATCAATGTGGTGCCGGCAGTCAGTGTGATAATCATGACGATAAACAAGAAGATGTCATCAGAAGGTATTAAGTCAAGCGAACAGCCAGGAATTAAACGACCTGGTTCGCGTGCCAACGTCAAAATTGATGTCGATTGCAGCACCGCTAATCCAATAGTGAGATAGCGTGTGTACTGCGTTACTCGAGCCTGACCAGCCTGACCTTCCTTCTTGAGAGCCTCAAGTCGAGGAATGACAACACTCATCAATTGCATGATGATGCTGGCAGTGATGTACGGCATGATGCCAAGAGCGAAGATGCTCAACTGCAGCAATGCGCCACCACTAAAGAGGTTAATCAGACCAAAGATCGGGTTTTCCTGAGTGACAGTTAGACACTGTTGCACATTCGCATAGCTCACACCAGGAGTGGGAATAACAGAGCCCAGTCGGAAAATACTGATGATACCGAGTGTAAAAAGAATTTTCTTACGCAAATCTGGCGTTCGAAACGCCGAGACAAAGGCACTCAGTTGCATCAGTTAATCCGATCTCTTTACCTAGTTTCAGACCTGAATGGTCTTACCGCCAGCTGCTTCAATCTTTTCGCGTGCTGAATCTGAAAAAGCATTCGCTTGCACGCTTACCTTCACGGAGATTTCTCCTTGACCCAATACTTTCACAGGTTGGTTCTTTCGAACGGCACCTACACGTACTAAATCGAGAATTCCAATCTCTCCACCCTCTGGAAAGAGTTTTGAAATCTGTGAAACATTGATCACCTGAAATTCCACACGATTTGGGTTCTTAAAACCCTTCAATTTTGGAAGTCGCATGTGCATCGGCATCTGGCCACCCTCAAAACGAGCTGGCACCTGATAGCGAGCCTTTGTACCTTTGGTACCACGACCAGCAGTCTTACCCTTAGAGGCTTCACCACGACCAACACGAGTTGGTTTGGTTTTTGCACCTGGGGCTGGACGCAAGTGATGAACTTTGAGCGCCATTATTTGACCTCCTCAACAGAAATCAAATGCATAACTGCGCGAACCATACCTCTGATTTCAGGTTTATCTTCTTTGATGACCGTATCACCAATTCGCTTTAAGCCAAGTGATCGCACAGTTTCACGTGCTGCTGGCTTTTCACCAATAGTTGACTTCACTTGAGTTACTTTGAGTTTACTCATGCTTTTTCACCAGCCTGTGCTCGTAAAATTCGAGCAGGCGCAACATCTTCAAGGGCCTTGCCTCGACGTGCTGCTACTTGCTCTGGTCGTTCAAGGTTCTTCAATGCCGCCACAGTTGCATGAACGATATTCAACGCGTTTGAAGATCCAAGTGATTTACTCAAAACATCATGAATACCAGCGCATTCAAGCACTGCACGAACTGGGCCACCTGCAATCACACCAGTACCAGGTGATGCTGGACGAAGTAGTACTACACCCGCTGCATCTTCACCTTGAACTGGATGAGGGATAGTGCCTCCAATTCGAGCAACCTTGAAGAAATTCTTCTTCGCTTCTTCAACAGCCTTAGCAATTGCTTGTGGTACTTCTTTTGCTTTTCCGTAACCGACACCAACTGTGCCATCGCCGTCACCTACGACAACAAGTGCTGTGAAGGAGAAACGTCGTCCACCTTTAACAACCTTGGCAACACGATTGACAACAACTACGCGCTCCATAAAAGCACTTTTTTCAACTGCACCGCCGCGTTCTTCACGACGGTTTTTACGGTCGCGACCTTCGCCGCGACTCTTTTGTGCTACTTCAGCAGTAGACATCCGTTTTCCTTTCCGTCGTTTCTAGAACTCAAGGCCACCCTCGCGGGCGCCCTCTGCTAGGGCCGCAATGCGGCCGGTGTATTTCGAACCTCCACGATCAAAGACAACTGCTGATACGCCAGCTGCTTTTGCGCGTGAGGCTACTAAGTTTCCAACTTTTCTCGACTTGGCAGTCTTGTCTTCGTTGAGTTTACGAATATCTGCTTCCATCGTGGATGCTGATGCGAGCGTCACACCTTTTGTGTCATCGACAACCTGCACAAAAACGTGACGAGTTGAACGAGTAACTACTAAACGTGGACGTAACGCGGTGCCACTGATCTTTTTGCGAATGCGAATTGATCGACGACGACGAGAGACAGCTTTTGCTGCTCGACGCTTACCCCAGGTAGTGAGAGCCATTTACTTCTTACCTGCCTTACCTGCTTTGCGACGAATTCTTTCGCCTTCGTACTTAACACCTTTTGCTTTGTATGGATCAGTCTTACGAAGCTTTCGAATCTTGGCAGCAGTTTCACCGACAAGTTGCTTGTCAATTCCTGCAACTGCGAACTTCGTAGGGCTTTCAACTGAGAACGTAATTCCGGTTGGAGCCTTGATGAGAACTGGGTGTGAAAAACCGAGTGAAAATTCAAGGTCTGAACCCTTCAAAGCAACACGATAACCTGTACCTGAAAGTTCCATTCTCTTTTCATATCCTTCAGTCACACCAAGAATCATGTTGTTGACCAATGTTCGCGACAAGCCATGAACTGACTTGCTCAAACGCTCATCATTCACTCGTGTTACTGACAATGTTCCATCGTCATTCTTTGCAAGATTCACTGCTTCATGGAGCACTAAACTCAATTGTCCCTTAGGACCTTTCACGCTGACCTCAGAGCCATTGATGGTCACATCAACGCCACTTGGAACCGTGATAATCATTCTTCCGATACGTGACATAGCGACTCCCTACCAAACGTAAGCGACAACTTCGCCGCCTACGCCTTTCTTTGCCGCCTGCTTGTCTGTCAACAAACCGGTTGAAGTTGAAATAATTGCAATGCCAAGACCACCAAGTACTCGAGGCAGTGCAGTGCTCTTTGCATACACACGAAGGCCTGGCTTGCTGACACGTCGAACACCAGCAATTGAACGTTCGCGGCTTGGACCATACTTCAGTTGCAAGACGAGCGTCTTGCCAACTAATGCATCTTTCACTTCAAAGTCAGCGATATAGCCCTCATCCTTCAAGATTTGAGCGATTCCAACTTTGATTTTGGAATGCGGCATTGCAACATCGGCTTTGTATGCCGAGTTCGCATTGCGAAGACGCGTAAGCATGTCCGCTATTGGATCTGTCATTGTCATTGTGGGCTTTGCCCTTCCTCGTTATGGTTTCCGCGCGGGACCTTTAACGTCGTTGATTTACCAGCTGCTCTTTGTGACGCCGGGTAGTTCACCGCGATGTGCCATTTGACGGAGGCACAAGCGGCATAAGCCGAATTTGCGATACACGGAGTGTGGACGACCACATCGGTTGCATCGTGTGTAGCCACGAACCTTGAACTTTGGTTTCGCTGCTGCCTTGAGCTTGAGTGATGTTTTTGCCATCTTAGTTCTCCTTGAAAGGGAATCCGAGCTGCTTGAGCAACGCAAATCCCTCCTGATTGTTCGTTGCAGTAGTGACAATGGTGATGTCCATACCACGTGGTTTATCGATACTGTCTTGTGGAATTTCCATAAACACAGACTGTTCAGTTAAACCAAAGGTGTAGTTACCTCGACCATCAAATTGCTTGCCATTAAGTCCACGGAAGTCGCGAATACGTGGCAATGCAACAGTTGTGAGGCGATCGAGAAATTCCCACATACGATCCCCACGCAATGTCACGTGTGCACCGATAGGCATTCCTTCACGCAACTTAAATTGTGCAATTGAAAGTTTTGCGCGAGATACCGCTGGACGCTGACCTGTAATCAGTGTGAGATCACGAAGTGCACCTTCAATTAACTTGGAATCTTTCGCTGCTTCGCCAACACCCATGTTGACAACAACTTTTGTGACACGAGGAACTTGCATCACATTCTTGAAGCTAAATTCCTTCATCAATGCTGGTGCAATCTCAGCTTTGTACCGGGCTTTGAGGCGCGGCTGGGTTGCTACGGACATTACTTCTCCTCAGCCTTCTTGGTTGTCTTCTTGACGGCTTTCTTTGCAACCTTCTTAGGCGCATCGCTATCTGATTCCGCTGACTTCTTCACCGGAGCCTTTTTCGCAGTCTTCTTTGGCGCTTCTACTTCAGTCGTTTCAACGCTGTCTTCAACAACTTCGGCGGCTTTCTTGGTCTTCTTTGCAGCCTTATCTTCCTTGAAGAGTTTCACGTTGCTGATATGAATTGGTGCTTCGACTGTCAGGATTCCACCGACTGTTGCTCCGCGGGTTCCTTGGGTCACTCGGGTATGACGCTTCACACGGTTGACACCTTCAACTAAGACACGGCTTTTTTCAACATCAACCGAAAGTACAGTTCCGCGGACACCTTTATCTTTGCCGGCGATGACTAACACTGTGTCGCCTTTCTTTACATGCGCCACTTAAATCACCTCCGGTGCCAATGAAACGATCTTCATGAAGCGCTTTTCACGCAACTCTCGACCGACTGGACCAAAAATACGAGTTCCACGTGGTTCACCATCTGCCTTCAGAATAACTGCAGCGTTTTCATCAAATCGAATATATGAACCATCTGGACGGCGTCGCTGATTTACAGTGCGAACGATGACAGCCTTCACGACTTCACCCTTCTTCACACCGCCACCTGGGATTGCATCCTTCACAGTAGCGACGATGACATCACCAATGCCGGCATAGCGACGGCTTGATCCTCCCAACACGCGAATGCAAAGAATTTCCTTGGCACCGGTGTTGTCTGCGACTCTTAGTCGCGACTCTTGCTGAATCACTGTTCTGTCCTATCCGCTACTTCGCCTTCTCAAGAATCTCTACCACTCGCCAACGCTTGGTTGCCGAAAGTGGTCGAGTTTCCATCAAAAGCACTCGATCGCCCACACCGCATGAATTTTCTTCATCGTGTGCCTTAAGTTTGCTTGTTCTACGAACAACCTTGCCGTAGAGCGGATGCTTGAAGCGATCTTCAACGCTCACTACAACAGTTTTGTTCATCTTGTTGCTGACAACAATTCCTTCGCGAACTTTTCTGTCGCCACGACTTACTGATACTTCACTCATGCTGCACCACCTGTCGTGATTCCAAGCTCGCGTTCACGCATGATGGTGTAAATACGAGCAATTTCTTTGCGATTCGCACGCAGACGACCATGGCTTTCAAGTTGGCCGGTTGCTGCCTGGAATCGAAGGTTAAACAACTCTGCTTTTGCATCGCGAAGTTTGTTCACCAATTCGTCATCAGTCATGGAACGAAGTTCCTGAATAGTGCTAGCCACTTGTGACCTCCTCGCGGCGAATGATTCGACACTTCATTGGCAACTTATGAGCCGCGCGCAAGAGTGCTTCTTCTGCAGTCTTTTCATTTGGGAATGAGATTTCAAACATCACGCGTCCTGGCTTGATATTTGCTACCCACCATTCAGGTGATCCCTTACCAGAACCCATTCGAGTTTCAGCGGGCTTCTTGGTCAGTGGACGATCTGGATAAATATTGATCCATACTTTTCCACCACGTCGAATATGACGTGTGATTGCAATACGAGCAGCTTCAATCTGTCGGTTCGTGACATATGCCGGTTCCATTGCTTGCAAACCAAATTCACCAAAGTTCACAGTTGTTCCACCTTTTGCTTTACCTGAGCGCTTTGGGTGGTGCTGTTTACGATGCTTGATTTTTCGGGGCATTAACATGGATTTACGCCTCCGTCTCTGTTGTCGTAGGAGCAGCAACTTCCTCTACAGAAGGGGCTACATCACTTGGGGCTTGAGCAGCTGGTGCACCTTGGCCCGCATCATCGCGTCGTCGAGATGGACGGCGTGGTGCCTTGGCTTGATTTGCACGTTCTGCAATTGCAGCAGCTTCTCGTTCAGCGCGAGTCTGGAAGGCTTCACCTTTGTAGATCCAGACCTTCACACCAATTCGACCGAAGGTGGTGTGTGCTTCATAGAAACCAAATTCAATATTTGCTCGAAGTGTGTGTAGTGGCACGCGACCTTCGCGGTAGAACTCGGTACGGCTCATTTCAGCGCCACCAAGTCGACCGGAAACTTGGATACGAATTCCTTTAGCTCCGGCTTTCAATGATGATGTCATTGCTTTACGCATCGCACGTCGGAATGACACACGACTTGCGAGCTGTTCAGCAACACCAATTGCAACCAATTGAGCATCAACTTCTGGATTCTTTACTTCCAAAATGTTGAGCTGAACTTGTTTGCCAGTAAGTTTTTCAAGATCTTGACGTAACTTGTCTGCAGCCTGACCCTGACGTCCAATAACAACACCTGGGCGTGCTGTGTGAATATCAACGCGGACATGGTGAGTCTTGCGTTCGATTTCTACTCGAGCAACACCGGCGCGCTGCAATGCATCAGTCAGCATCTTGCGGATTGCTACGTCTTCCTTGACATAGTCACTGTAGCGTTGACCTGATTTTGTTGAATCAGCAAACCAACGCGTATTGAAGTCCGCAGTTACGCCGAGGCGAAAACCGTTTGGATGAATTTTCTGTCCCACTATGAGACCTTCTTTCCGGCTGGTCGAGATTCAACAACCACAGTGATGTGGCTGGTTCGCTTATTGATTCGAAAAGCGCGGCCCTGGGCTCGAGGACGAAAACGCTTCATTGTTGGACCTTCATCCACAAACGCTGCACTGACATACAGCGTATCTGGATCCAAGTTCAGGTTGTTTGTTGCATTCGCAACTGCGCTTGCAAGGACTTTGCCGATTGGTTCGCTTGCTGCCTGCGGCGCAAACTGCAAGACAGTTTGAGCTTCAAGTGCTTGCATACCACGGATGATGTTGACAATACGGCGCGCTTTTTGTGGCGTGACGCGCACAAACTTCGCAACTGCTCGAGCTTCTGTTGACATTCTCAATACCTCAAGCGCTTACTTGCGCTTTGCCTTTCGATCATCCTTTGCATGTCCGCGATAGGTACGCGTCGGTGCAAATTCACCTAATTTATGTCCAACCATTGCATCAGAGATGAAGACTGGAACGTGCTTACGTCCATCGTGCACAGCAATTGTGTGGCCGATGAATGATGGCAGAATCATTGAACGACGTGACCAAGTCTTGATCACATTTCGGGTTCCCTTTTCGTTTTGTGCATCTACTTTCTTTTGTAGATGACCATCAACAAATGGACCTTTTTTCAGACTACGTGGCATCGTTATCAGGCCTTCTTATTCTTGCGACGACGAACAATCATCTTGTCGCTGGCTTTGTTTGGACGACGGGTTCGACCTTCTGGCTTACCCTTTGGATTCACAGGATGGCGACCACCTGAGGTGCGACCTTCACCACCACCGTGTGGGTGATCGATTGGGTTCATTGCAACACCACGGACGGTTGGGCGCTTGCCCTTCCATCGCATACGACCTGCTTTACCCCAGTTGATGTTGGATTGTTCAGCATTGCCAACTTCACCAATGGTTGCACGGCAACGAACATCAACGTTTCGGATTTCACCAGATGGAAGCCGGAGTTGTGCAAGTTGACCTTCTTTAGCAACAAGCTGAATTGATGCGCCAGCAGAGCGTGCAATCTTGGCACCGCCGCCAGGTCGAAGTTCAACTGCGTGAATCACAGTACCAACTGGAATATTGCGAAGTGGCAGGTTGTTTCCAGGCTTGATATCAGCACTTGGTCCTGTT
>JBDLTY010000191.1:0-3618 GCA_039805585.1 Actinomycetota bacterium
AACGCGAAAAATTTCGAGGATTATCCGTTCTTGAAATACTTCATTCAACCATCACTTTTCCAACATGCATATCTACTTAGCCGTGCGATTGCAGTTCACACTTCTGGCAATGAAGGTGGCTGGCTAGCAATAGAAGGAACGCTCACTGCTGCTGAGTATGCACATGTCATTCATCAGTGCATCACACACGGCTGTGTCATACCGCGCGTGAGTGTGCCGAGAGCATTAGCTACTCAATTGAGAGTAGAAAATGTCTCCGAGTGGGTGTGGTTCCTGCGCACTCAACCTTATCCACCACGTGCCCTCGATCCTCGAATCATCAAAATCTCTGACAACTCCAGGGATAAGGAAATCTCAGCATTATTGAAAGTTGCATCGCCGCGCGCATCAGCGCAGCCTGGAATAGATCCGGTAGATTTTTGGTTACTTGCCTATTGTGACGACATTTTGGTTGGTAGCATCGCTTCAACGCTTTACAAAAACCAGCATGCCCATCTTGCTTCGCTAGCGGTTCACCCCGATTATCGTCGACAAGGACTTGCTCGCGAGCTCACAATTCGTGCAATCCAAGAAAGTTTCGCTCTCGATGCCTTCGGAGTGTCATTGGGGGTCTATCAAGATAATCAAAATGCGCTCAACCTCTATCGTGCACTAGATTTCGACGTAGAAATTGCATTCACATCGTTCGATCTTGATTCAAAGGGTTAGCTATGCTCAATTTATTGGGGCGAATTACAACGCTCCGTTCGAAGACTGTGCTGTTTTCGAGCGTAATCTTTGCAATTGCCTCACTACTGATAGGTATCACAGCAATTGGCGGACTCACAGGTGGTGGATACGAAAACCCTGGAAGTGACTCCGCGAAAGTTTTTGACATTCTTGAATCCGACTTTGAAGCAGAAGAGCCACATCTGACGATTGCCGTAGGCAAAAAGGATGTAACGAATGCTGTGCTTTTGGAAGATGTTGTTAGCAGCGCTAATGCAATGACCGCGAGAATCAGCGATGTTAAGGGTGTCAGTGAAGTAGTCTCATTTTGGCAATTGCCTGAAAATCTGCGACCACAATTTCAAAGTCAGGATGGCACGCTTGGGTTGATTTTTGTTTACATCAGCCCTGATTCACTCGATCTCAAAAACCAGATTGCTCGTGATGTAGATGAACTTATTCCAGCCAAGGATGGCGATGTTGAATATTACGTAGGTGGTGCTGGGGCTATCTACAATGCTATTAACGGTCAGATTTCCAGAGATATCTATAAGGCAGAACTCATCTCCATTCCACTCACGATGATACTTCTACTCATTGTCTTCGGTGCTGTGATTGCCGCGGGTATGCCACTGATTGTTGGATTGACTTCTATTGCAATATCGCTTTTTGGTTTATGGATAGTTTCACGCTTTACCGAAGTGAGCGTCTTTGCCCTAAATTTGATTACCGGACTTGGGCTCGGTCTTGGTATCGATTACTCACTTTTAATTGTCAATCGATTTCGAGAAGAACTCGCGAAAGGTTTCTTGCCTGATGAAGCGGTGAAACGTACCTTACGAACTGCAGGAAAGACTGTGGTGTATTCAGGTATCACAGTGGCATTAACACTTAGTTCAATGATTCTCTTCCCGCAGCCATTTCTGCAATCCTTTGCTTTTGCTGGTGTCTTGGTGTGCTTGACTGCAGTGTTCGGTGCCATTGTTCCCCTTGCTGCAACGTTGCATCTACTGGGTGACAAAGTCAATCGATTCAAGATTTCATTTCGGAAAAAGCAAAAATCTCCACTTGGTGAGGAAATTGAGATTTCAGAACTCCCCAAAATTTCGCTCATCACCTCAGTTATGAATGCCAGTCTTTACATTGAGCAATTCATGGAAGATGTTGTGCATCAAAGTATTTTCAAAGAGACATGTGAATGGATTATTGTTAACGTCAATCCAATAGGTGAAGACTTTGAAGAAGAAATTATCAAAAAGTACATGGAAAAGTACCCTAACATCACCTATCAACGCTTAAATAGCGATCCAGGTGTTTACGAAGTATGGAATCTGGCAATCAAGTCGGCGACTGGACAGTTCATTACCAGCATGAATTGCGATGATCGTCGCCACCCGCGAAATCTTGAGCTACTGGCCAAGAGTTTAGTTGCGAATCCAGATGTTGCAGTTGTGTACTACGACTCTTACATCACGACGACACCTAACACCGTGTACAGTGAAATGAAGAAGCGTGCGAAACGATATCGCTTTGAAGAATATTCTTTTGGTGCTTTACTTCGACGAAATCTTCCGCATTGCAACCCAATGTGGAGAAAGTCGTTACATGAGGAATTTGGTTATTTCAATCAGGATTACCCAACTGCGGGCGATTGGGAATTTTGGCTTCGAGTTGGACTTGGCGGCGCAAAGTTTCTCAAGTATCCAGAAGTTTTAGGTGTGTATTTTCAAAACCCAGAAGGATTGAGCACAAATAAGGCGACTGAGCCCGCCAAACTTAAGGATGAATCGCACATCAGACAGAAGTACCGAGAGCTCTATGCGGACGTACTTCATTCTGAAGAAGTGGAAGCAACTGGTTTTTGGTCAAACTTAGCCGGATTTGTTATGAGACGACCTTGGATTGTTGCTACAGCGACAACCTTAGGTCTCGTAGCTTTAGTGTCGCTTTCACTGAATGTGAACTTCTCGCAGATTGATGATCGAGCGCTTCCAAAAGACAATCCAGCTGCAATCGCCGCTGAAGTATTTCGCCAAGAATTCACGTCCAACGAAACATCACCAATTGAAATCATTATGCCCAAAGGTGTTTCCTATGATGCCCTTGCCGAAGATGTTTCCAACCTCACCAATATTGTCAGGGTCGAAACCCCCACAGGAATCTTCCAAGACGGAATCTTTGTTCCTATTACTGAAAATTGGCCACCGGTGAAAAGTGAGACCGACTCATACCAAAGACTTCGAGCAATCATTGACTTACCTGCACGAACTCTTGAAGCAAAAGCTGTGATCGAAGAAATCCGTGGCATGAGTGATGAAGCGATTGTTGGTGGTGTTTCGGCGGACTTTGCTGATAGTCAAAATGGAATTACGGACAATTTAGCTCGTGTGCTGATATGGGTAGCAGTGATGACATTCGTCGTTTTGTTCCTCTTTACCGGCAGTATCCTGCTACCAATTAAAGCCGTTGTCTTGAACATCATCAGTCTCGGAGCAACCTTAGGAGTTTTGACGTGGATTTTTGAATATGGAAACTTAATGTGGTTGACAGGTGAATACACCGTTACTGGAAATCTTGATACGTCCAGCATTGTGTTGGTCGCCATCGTGACTTTTGGTTTGTCAATGGATTACGAATTGTTCTTACTTTCTCGAATCAAAGAAGAACATGATGCCGGCAAAGATACTGTAACGGCTGTCAAAATTGGCTTACAAAAATCTGGACGAATCATCACTGCCGCAGCCCTTCTACTAGCCGTCGTGTTTGCTGCGTTCGTGACGAGTGGTGTAACCAACATGAAGATGCTTGGTTTTGGTATTGCGTTCGCAATCCTGCTTGATGCAACAGTGGTTCGAGGACTACTTGTTCCAGCCTTTATGCGAATCGCGAATTCCTGGAACTGGTGGGCAC
>JBDLTY010000192.1:0-3258 GCA_039805585.1 Actinomycetota bacterium
TTGACACATGTGGTACGGGCGGTGATGGCTTACACACAGTCAATATTTCAACAATGGTTGCATTGGTGATTGCGACAAGTGGCGCCAAAGTTTTTAAGCATGGCAACAGGGCTGCATCTAGTAAAAGTGGTAGCGCCGACGTCCTGGAGGCGTTGGGAATTTCCCTGAATGTAACCAACGAAACACTTCTCGAAAGCGCAAGGCGCGCAAACATTGCATTTCTGTTTGCCCAACATTTCCATCCATTACTTCGCTATGTTGCTGCGATTCGTAGGGAATTAGGGTTTCGCACTATTTTCAATTTTCTTGGTCCTCTTGCCAACCCGGCGCGCCCGAATACGCAAATAGTTGGCGTGAGTGACCGTACGATGGCAGAAGTTATCGCGACATCGCTGGCACGTCGCGGCGTTCGATCGATGGTAATCCGAGGACTTGACGGATTAGACGAGGTGTCAATTGCAGGCCCCACTGAAATTTGGGTAAATCAAGATGGAACTGACAAAGTTGAATGCTTCGAGATTTCACCTGAAACATTTGGCGAAAAGCCAAGTTCACTGGAATTGATTCGAGGGGGAGACGCACAACACAATGCTCAGACACTTATCTCGATGGCAAAAGGCAGCGCTAGTGATGCCATACATTCAGCAGTTGCAATGAATGCCGCTTGTGCACTTTCAATAATTGATTCGCATTCCAGCGTTGCCGAAGATTTAGAAGCAGCGCTGTCGAGCAACTATCGTATTGCGCAAGACATTATTCATTCTGGCACAGTGTTTGAAACACTTGAAGTCTGGCGGGATATCCAACGAATTTAACGTGGGGTTGTGTATGGCAGAGAATGTTTACGTAAGTCCATCAAATCTCCAACGCTTTGGGCTTTTGCAATACTTTCAATCATTGATAAGTGAGATTGCTGACTTGGCCAAGGTGAGTGCCAACTACTTGAACACTCAATCAAGATAACATCATCACCATAAAGCCAGCGGAGGTTCAATCCAATTTCAGAAGGGCTCGGCGTGGGATCTGAATGCGCCGTTTGTCGTAGCAATTCACTCAGCGTTTCATGATTCCCCAAGTGTGACGCTGTTGCGGCTGCGACTAGCACTCCATGTTTGAAATAATGAACTTCAAATGAATCCTCAACTCGACGAGCAGCAATCAGTGATTCGATGTGCCAAAGTGATCTGTACCGATGGAATCGTGTTGCTACTTCAAGCCAGGCTTTTAATCGGTCTCGCATTACTGCGGCTTCTTCAAATCTCTCCTGTTCGACGAGGGAAGTAATCTTCTCTGTCAACGTTGATTCAATATTCGAAGCACCGAAGAAGCAGTTCTTCACCTCAGAAATAAGTTGTTGATAATCCTGTGGTGCTATTTCGTGTAAACAGGGTGCTGCACATCTGCCCATCTCAAAGAGTGCACACGATGGACTTGCGTGTTTGGTGCTGAGCCTTTGAGTGCACGTCCGGACGGGAATGACAGTTGTGATGGCATCAATGACGAGGTTAGCCTGTTCACGTGAATGTATCGGCCCAAACACGAGTTCATTTGCTTGAGGGTTTTTCCTGCTCACGCTCAATCGTGGATAGCTTTCATCAGTGAACTTCACCCATAGGACTCCTCTTTGAAATTTACCGCGAGAGTTGAAACTAGGTTTGAGATCGCGAATGAGTCTCAGTTCTCGCACACTTGCCTCGAGATCTGTGTGACAGGTGAAATAGTCGATACTTGTTGTGTAATCGAGCATTCGACTCATTTGCTGCCGAGTTTCTGTGCCAGAGAAATAATTGAGCACACGCTTTTTGAGATTTCTTGACTTGCCAATGTACAACGGTTTTCCGGCTGAGTCTTTGAACACATAGACACCAGGCTCACGTGGAATGTCATCTGCCAGATGTCGCTTCAAACGATGATGAGGTTTAACTATTTGCGTAAGTTGAGCTAAGGACTCTAAGGTTGTAATGCCCATAGAACCTAATCTCTCAAAGAGGGCATGCATTACGTGATTTGTCGCCCGAGCATCGGCCAGTGCGCGATGCACAGGTTGAGTGGGAGAGTGGAAAAAATCGGCCAGCGTTGAGAGTTTTCGATTTGGAACTTCGTCTTTACTCAAAACTCTTCGGGCAATGACAACGGTGTCCAGAACTTGAAAATCCGGCCACGGTATCTCTAATCGTCGCGCAGCCGCCTTCAAGAAACCGACATCGAACTGCGCATTATGGGCAACCAACACCGAACCCTCTGCCCATTCAAGAAACATCGGCAGAACCGCATCAATTGCCGGAAGATGTTCTACCATCTCGTTGGTGATTCCAGTCAGCAACGAAATATAAGCCGGAATCGGGTGTAAAGGATTCACTAAGGTCTGAAATTCTCCAAGTACCTCGCCAGCTTTTACTTTCACAGCACCTATCTCTGTTATTGCACTATCGACGGGAGTGCCCCCGCTGGTTTCAAGGTCAACAATCACGAAACTAACCTGGGAAAGGTCTGTTTCAAAGAGTTGGGGCTGAATGAGCACCTGCATAACCTAAGGGCAATGTCCAACATAGACCTGATGTCAGACCAACCTGGTTATCTTGGGATATGAAAATTGATTGTCGATCGTGCCCCGTGCGTGAGATTGCTTGTGATGACTGCGTCGTCTCATTACTACTGAACCTTCCTGAGCCAGATCACGAATTGGATCAAGTTGAGACTACGGCTCTGGAGTTGTTAGCAGATTCGGGATTGGTACCCAAATTACAGTTAATACAGAATGAAGAGCCATTGTCAGAGGAGCGTCAAAAAGCCGTTTAGCATCGTTGCAATTGTGCGTATCGGCCGCTCTTCCAATAGGGCAGATGGCGAGACTTTGCTACATTCTCATCGTGCGACTTTCCAAAACTACAGCGCTTGCTACAGCCTTTGCGTTCTTGTTCACGCTGCTTCAAGCACCTTCAACTACAGCCGCACCGATCACACCACCGCGGGTAGATCTCGATCAGGTCGAAGAGCAAGTTCGCCACCTTGAATTCCAAGCATCTGCCGCAGTGGAGGCTTGGAATGAATCTCGGTCGAAACTAGAAAATGTCAATCGCAAAATTGCAAATCTAAAAATCCGTTCACAAAAAGCATCTGCAAGTTATAAGGCTATTAGCAAGGATTATGCAGTCGTTGTCCGCTCTCTGTATAAGTCTGGAACTGTTGACATCGAATTGCAAGCATTGTTTTCAGAGGATCCAGCGCGCTTCTTGCAACAACTTGACGCTGTTTCAT
>JBDLTY010000193.1:0-6262 GCA_039805585.1 Actinomycetota bacterium
CCTTCATGTAGTGTTCAATCCTGTCCAATTCTTTCCAAGGAATTTAGAAGAAGGATTTCACTGTGATGCTGGTGAGTGCTGCTATTTTGATTCGTGGGTCGGCAAGCGAGGTGAACATACTCTCTGCACGTCGCACAGAGCCACCTCATCTCGCTGGCAGGTGGGAGTTACCCGGCGGGCAAGTTGACCCAGGTGAAACAATTATTGAGGCGTTACATCGTGAGATTCAAGAAGAACTGAATGTTGACATTGAGATTCTTCATTACCTTAAGGGTCCACTAGCTGACGATGGCTGGCCACTTACAGGTGACAAAATTCTGCACGCCCATATTTGCCGTATTCGCGGTGGAGTGGAACCTGTACTAAATGAGCAACATGATGCGTACGTGTGGTTGGCACTTTCCAACATCACTGATGTCGATTGGCTTGAGCCAGATATCCCAATTCTTGAAAATGCAATTGAATGGATCACGCACAACGTGTAAATCCAAAGTGCCTTCATACCTCTGCAATAGGCTACGCAGATGAGTTTCGAAGTAAATAGTGCCCTAGAAATTCTCTACCTTTCGATTTTGACTTACCTTATTACAGTGTTCATCTCTTCTATTGTGGCCTTGGTAATCAAACGACCAATTTCAAGAACAACACTGAGTTTCTTTACCGTGTTGGGGATTTTTTCGCTTTTCATTATTCAACTTTCAAATCTTGAAGTTTTTGTAGTTCAAGTAGCAACTCTTCTGATTGTTGCCGCCATACATGTTGTACTGTCATTGAGTTTCATCTCCAGTAGTGTTTCCAATGAGCACGCTCAGTTGCTGAATGATGTTTTGGAAAGGTTTTCTCTTGCTGGGTTACGTCTGAAAACTACGTTTGTCAGAATATCGCTGGTGCTCTTGCTACTATCGCCAGTTACATATTTGATTCTAGGTCTCACGCTTTTGGAAGTTGGTTTAGTTGCATGAAGTTGACTCGTGTTTTTCCGTTTTTTATTGTGGCGATTTTAAGTTTAAGCGCATGTTCCTCTGAAGTATTTGAAGAAGAAGTTCGAGGAGGTACGTTACAACTTCGAACCACCACATCTGGCATTCAAAGCCTCGATCCACAACGTGTGTATAGCGATAGAGATGTAGCCCTGCTTTCAACGTACATGCATAGAACGCTCGTCACTTACGACATGGCAGCAGGGGGAACTGGTTCCACGCTGGTACCTGACCTGGCAACAGATCTTGGCCGGGCATCAAATGACTATAAGTCCTGGACCTTTACGATTAAAGATTATGTGGTCTTTGAAAACAATGAAGTGATTTCTTGTTATGAGATTAAATATGGAGTGAGTCGATCATTTGCTACGCAATCAGTAACTGGTGGACATCCGTATGCGCGCAGATATCTTGACATAAGAAAGAAAAAGAATGGTCAAAGTGCTTACCTTGGTCCTTACAAAGCAAAAGCCGAGAACCAAGCGCTTTTTGATAATGCGGTTGAATGTTCAGCTGATGGTAGTGAAATAACGTTTCACCTCAATCAATCAATGCCCGATTTCAATTATGTGCTGGCGTCTGTCGCATTTGCACCTGTTCCACTCGATGAAGCAGGTCTTCTTGGAGGAAAGTACGAGCAGAAGCCTGTCGCATCAGGACCATATAGATATTCAGATGAATCAACCGATGGTAATTTATTGCTCATTCGAAATCTTAAGTGGTCAAATGATGAAATTCGAAAAGCCCTGCCTGATCAGATTCTCATTTCATCAAATTTAACCACGAACGAGACTTTGACTGAAATCATTGACGGTACAAATCTAGGAAATGATGCTGTCAATATTGATGCGCTTTCAAATGCTGACTTGTTGAATATTTTCAACGATCCTGCTTTCGAATCTCAGCGAGTAAATGATGTAGAAAATTCAATGAGTGGTTTATTTTTTAATCTCGAAACTGTGTCCTGTCCTTCGCTACGCCGCGCTGTGTTTTACAGCGCGAATCGAACTGAGATGGTAAACAAAGATAAGGGTTCGATTTTTGGACCTGCGCTTACCACCACGCTGCTTCCGCCAAGCATGTTTCCGTCCTTTTCCGTTCCGATAACTGGCTACGAGGATTTGAGCGAAAACGGAAATCAGGATCGTGCTGAGGCTCTGCTTTTGGAAGCAAAAAGCCAGTGTCCAGAACTTCATAGAAGGGCAACCACGAAAGATCTCGGACTCAGCATGCTTGTGCCAGACAATGAGATTCTCATTGCTCAGGCTGAGTCGTTAAGCAAAGCCGCTAAACGAAGTGGTATTCAGATATCAGTGGAAGTAGTTGGCAGTGAAAGGTTTCTCGCTAGTTTGCGAAATCCAAAGAAGCGAAGTGACATCTTCATGCTGGTTTTCACACCTGAGTGGCTACATCCTGCAAGTCTCGCACGAGAGTTTCTGATGCCAGGCGGCTTTCGTCAATTCATCGCCGCGGGTTCATCAAAGGAATTTTCTAATGTATTAGAGAGTATCAACAGCGCAATGAAAATTGAAGGGGAAAGTCAACAGCGCGATGCGTGGATTGCTGTGAATCAGCAACTCAGCAATGATTCATTTGTGTTACCACTCTTTCAGCACCGTATTCAATATTTTTGGGGTAGTAATGTCACTCCAGTTGGTGTTTGGACAGCCTTTTCAGTTCCAGTTTTTAATGATCTTGGTCTCAAGATTGTCGTATCGAGCATTGAGTAATTGATGAAGATCTTGAAACGCCTAGTGGTCATTTTCGTGGCAAGTGCGTTTTATCTTTCGGGTCTTGCAGTGGTTTCCGGATCTCTGAATTTCACTACGCTTCAAGCTAGTTTCAATCTTGCTGACAGCGTCTTTCTCGACGCACTAATTGCGGCAGTTGTGCTCTTCGTTCTCTCGCCATTTATTCAACTAATGCTCAACACACTTTCGAAACGTGCGGTATGGATGAGCATGGTCATCTCACTTGCAACATTCGTAGTTGCATTCGGGTTGACGATTAATGCAATCACGTTCTTGGATCAACGATTATTGGTAGTGACTTCAGCATTGAGTGCTAGTGCGATATTTTTGATTCTCACCACCTCGATACTTGCACTAGTCAATCAATTTGAGTATCGGCAACAAAAGGATGATGTCAAAGACTTGTACAAGGTTTCAATACCGAATCCTACAAATTTGTTGCAGAAATCGATAGAGAGAAAGAATTTCTCGTTGCTCAGTGTCTCTTTATCTTTGAGTTACGTTGCCTATTGCGTCTTTTATGGGAGATACGCTGAAATTTCAGTTGGAGAAATCTTCACACCAGGTGCTTTTAGCGTGTTCTATGTCGCCGCCCTTACGCTCTTTGTTGTAGGGAGTATTCAAAGTCGTGGAAGAGTATTGCGATGATTCTTTTGCGTAACATCAATATTGTAAAAAATACACGGTCAGATCGGATTGATATAGCTCGTCAACTGAACCTAACTCTCAATACTGCTTCATCTCTAGGATTAGTATTTGATTCACGCGAAGAGATACAAGAATTTACCCTTGCGATCTCGAGTTACACAGTTTTGGATGAGTATGTTCTCGCAGGAAGCTATCTCATTGATGATCAGGATTTAGGTAATCCACTAACGCTCAAGAACCGAAAAGACGTCGATTATCAAGCTCAAGTCCTAATCCCGAATTTTCTGCAATTGTTCAATCAAAAGCGCTCATTGGTCTCTGTGATGAAATTCCTTTTGAAACAGCGTGGAGGAACTTGGCCAAGTGATGTATCTGATGTTCTCAGTTTTCTGAATCTTGACTCAACTGCACTTACGGCTGAAGTTGAACGTATCAGCATCCTTGATTCGCTGAAAGCGCAAATGGTGATAGCGACACTCATTCAGACGCGATTTGTCATACTCGAGGAACTCGATGCTTATTTGGACGATGCTGAACTCTATGAGTTTGTCGACATCTTGCAACGTTATCAAATCACTAGTGGTGCCAGTTGTTTGTATGCAACAACGGATTTCAACTGGGCTATTGAAAACACCGATTCAGTTGGAATTATGCGTGCTGGATTATTGATGGAGTCAGGATCTGCTGTCGAGATAGAAAAGAAGCCATTGCACCCTCTGACATTGGCACTCTTGGCCTCGAAGTTTCCAAAGACAATGTCACCAACTGGCTGTCCATTTGTTGGTGATTGTGCTGCAAAATCTCGGGTATCGGAAAACCTCTGCTCAACAACACTTCCTGTTGCTGTTTCTATCACCGATACCCATTCACTTCGATGTCATCTGAGCGCATCAGAGCGAACTGCTTATGTCAATGAGGTGATGCATGGCAATTCTTAATTATCATGACGATACAGTTAATTTTGAAATCTCTACAACCGAAATTTCTGGTGTGGTGGGTAGTAACTCGCTTGAGAAGGTATTTCTTGAACTTGTGACGAAGCGAAGTTTCTATTTTTCATCAGTTTCACTCGGTGTAATCAGCAGTCATCAAGCAGAGCCAGGTTCCACGACCCTCCAGGACCTGATAGCGCGGCAATTCAGACATCATAAGAATGTTTCGAGCAAACGAAGTTCGATGGCAGTTGCTGAAATCTTACGATTTCTTGACGCGGAAGATATTGCCGACACCGACATTTCAAGCCTCGCCGAACTTCAACGTGCCCAAGCAATGCTAGCTCGCGCAATCGCATTACGACCCGAAGTCGTTCTGAGTTGGAATTACTTTTCGGCCATGACCGCGGGGGTGCAATCAGAAATGCGCACAAGTGCTTTGAGGGTTCATGAAGATTTAGGAATCGGTTTCATCTTTTTTGAGAAGAAACTCACTGCAATCAAACCCATTGCTCAAACTTGTATTAACTTTCACCCAGTCAAAATGCATGTTGAGCGCACAACTCCTATGGAGATGCAGCTACCACGGAACAAGCCAGTGAAGTCATCGCCTGATGAAATATCTGGACTAGATTTCGTCAGCAATTAAGTGAGTTTTGAAGAAATCAAGCATCAGTACCATCAAGTTCTTCGTGATGTCTTCTTGTGGTGTCATATGAGAAACACCAGCAAGTGGCAGAAAGTTGTGGGCTTTTCCGTTTGCCAATAAGGCGCGCGATAATTGCAATGAGTGGGCTGCTAACACATTGTCGTCTGCTAATCCATGAATAAGTGTTAATGGTCTTTGCAGCTTAGATGCGCGCTCAATCAATGAATTGGCCTTGTAAACCTCAGGGTATTTCCGCGGATCAGATAGATATCGCTCTGTATAAGCAGTGTCATATAGGACCCAATCTGTTACCGGTGCACCTGCCCATGCTGCCTTATAGATATCGGGCCTATCGAATACAGCCAAAGCTGAGAGATAGCCACCAAATGACCACCCAGCGATACCAACGTTTGAAGAATCAATTCGAGCTGGAAAACGTTTAAAGATTTCATTTAGTGCTGCGACTTGATCTTTGAGCACTACATCAGATAAGTCATGCAAGACTTCGCGTTCCCACGCTGGCCCTTTTCCTGGAGTGCCAGCATTGTCAATTACAACGACACAAAAACCTTGATTGCTGAACCATTGGTCATCGTAAAACGATTGTCGCGCTGCGATAACTTCACTGTGATGCGGCCCACCATAAATATTAACTATGACGGGCAGTTTCTTGTTTGCATAAGCATCGTCTTCTGGCCACAAAATAACAACTGGAAGTTGACGTTCAGTTACTTCGAGATAGTTGAGCTTGACATTGAGGCTTGGTACCTCTGCGTTGTTTGCAACTTCAAACACCACCTGCTGCTGATACTTCACAAGATATCGTGGTTGTGCATCTGCTCTTGATTGACTGATAAGTGCATAGTCGCCATCAAACACGCCTGTTGCCCAGCCGTCACTATCACTAAGCAGTGTGATTTCGTTATTTTGGAATTTGTAGATAACTAAGTTCCATGGTTTTGTGTAAGCGGAAAAAACCAAGCCGTGTTCTGAATATGACAGTACATCCTGAATATGCCCATCCTCAAAAGGTACTTTCACACCGTTGATAAAGACGCTGCGAGTCTGACCTACCGTGGAAGTGACAAGAACATCGTTGAGAGCAAGTTGTGGTAGGCCAATACCGCAATCTACCCAAGCAGGATCTGTTTCTCTGTGAATAGACGTTGCCAATCCATCTGAAACTCTCCACAATTCGAGTGCTTGTTGATCACGAGAGAGTGTGGTGAACCAAGCTGATGTTTCACTCCATCCAACACTTGGGAGATATGGGGTTTGGGGACCTGATTTCCAAAGGCTCTG
>JBDLTY010000194.1:0-2767 GCA_039805585.1 Actinomycetota bacterium
GGGCTTGAGCCCGAATGTCAGTTGCTGCAATCCCTGAACGACCCTGCAGATCAACTGGTAAGCCCACATAGAAAACAATTGGTTCGAATTCGGTAATGAGATTGCGAATCTCGGCGGCTAAATGTTCGGAGAGAACAACTGAGTGAGGGAATGCGATTGTGCCAGAGAGATCACTTCGAGCGATACCAGTTCTTATTTTTCCGATATCGAGTGCGATTCTCACTCCAGCCTTCATACTATAAACCTAAAGAAGTCGATAGATAGTTCTTCAATGTTTCAAGTTGAGTGGAAATAGGTAGGGCTGTCTGCGCAAAATCCTGATTTCCTCCACCCTTGCCCTGCAATTTCGTGTTCAACATTGTAATGATGTCATTTGCTCGGATTTTGCCTTGTGCATCTTTGTTGACATGCACGACAACATTCATCGCAGTAGCAGCTTTTGACACTATTACCGTCAGTGCAGGTTGCTGAATTGAAACATTGTTAGCCAGGCTTCGTAAGACTCCAAGATCCACATTCGACTCGACTTCCGATATCCGAAGTTCGACCCCATTTGGAAGTGCTCGACTTTCAACATTATTCCTAAAGAGAGCGATAAGTTTTTGAAGTCGTAGATCCTCAAGATGCTTCTCAACATCTTTGAGTTTCGCTAGGGTATTTTCTAGTTTCACAACCACATCTTCAGGGTTTGCTTTCAGAACTTGCATAACGCTATTCAGCAAGATGTGTTCAGAGGCAAGATAACGATATGCATCGCTACCAACCAGAGCCTCTACTCGACGGATTCCGCTTCCAATAGAACCTTCTGATAAGAACTTCACCAATCCAAGATGCCCTGTGCTCTGAGTATGTGTACCGCCGCATAATTCCTTCGCCCATTCGCCGACCGAGATAACACGAACCTTGTCTCCATACTTTTCCCCAAAGAGCGCCATAGCGCCTATATTTCGTGCTTGATCTTGAGTCATGTAATCTGCTGAGACAACGAGATCTTCGATGAGGACGTCGTTTACACGTGCTTCAACATCACTGAGTGTTGATTGGCCAATTGCTTTCGCTGACGGGAAGTCGAAACGCAGGCGTCCTGGTGAATTTTCACTTCCCATCTGGGTCGCTCCTTCGCCAAGGATTTCGCGAAATGCCTTATGAATCATATGAGTGGCTGTGTGTGCACGGCTAATCGCTCGTCGCCGCTCTTTATCAATCGCTGCGTACACATTTGACCCAACTTCAGCTTCTCCCTCAATAACCTGAGCGCGGTGCAAAATCACTCCTGGCACTGGACTTTGAACATCAAAAACTTCAAGTCGTGCTCCACTCTCGAAGGTCAACACGCCGTGGTCGCCTAATTGACCTCCACCTTCTGCATAGAACGGAGAGGTATTCAACACAATCTCAACAAAGTCGCCGACAGTTGCGCTCCTTGTTTCAGCGCCATCTTTGAAGATGCCCGTAACTTTCGCTTCGCTCTCGGTAGAGTCGTAGCCAACGAATGTCGTGCTTCCATGTTTATCCATGACATCTTTATAGGCAGTCGGTGATGCGAGGCCCATTTTCCGCGCCCGGGCATCAGCCTTCGCTCGCTCTCGTTGCTGGGTCATAAGTTCTCGAAAGCGTGATTCATCAACTGCAATGCCTGCTTCTCTAGCCATTTCTATGGTCAAATCAATTGGAAAGCCATACGTATCATGCAATTGGAATGCCACATCTCCTGCGAGATCGGTTTCCTTTCGTTGTTTGACTTCAGAAATTGCTGTGTCAATAATTTGCGTACCCGAGGTTAATGTTTGAATGAATGTTGCTTCTTCTTGCTCACTAATTTCAACAATTCTTTGTTGCGATTGAAGCAGTTCAGGATATTGATCAGCCATTGCAGTAACTGCTGCAGTGACAAGAGGAGCAATTGATGGATCCTTTGCTCCAAGCACGCGCATGTTTCGGATAACGCGTCGCATCAAACGTCGCAAGACATACCCACGACCTTCATTTCCAGGAATGACTCCATCGTTAATCAAGAACGCACAGGTTCTCGAATGGTCGGCAATGACACGCAATGCCACATCTGATTTTGGGTCACTGTGATATTTCACACTCGTGATTGCGGAGGCAGTATCCAGAATCGCACGTGTGGTATCAATCTCGTAGATATTTTCAACACCCTGCAAAAGCGCTGCCATACGTTCGATGCCCATGCCTGTGTCGATATTTTTGGCTGGAAGCTCACCAAGAATTGGGTAGTTCTCTTTGCCTGGACCTTCTCCGCGTTCGAATTGCATGAAGACGAGGTTCCACACCTCAAGATAACGATCCTCATCAACAACAGGGCCGCCTTCTTTTCCGTATTCAGCCCCTCTGTCGTAATAGATTTCAGAACACGGACCACATGGCCCGGGAACTCCCATGGACCAGAAATTATCTGCCTGCCCACGCCTCTGAATTCGATTCTTTGGAACGCCAACTTTTTTGTGCCAAATCTCTTCGGCCTCATCATCATCTGTGTACACAGTGACCCAGAGTTTGCTTTCATCAAAACCGTACCCGATGTCAGGATTGGTCAAAAGTTCCCACGCGTAAGGAATTGCGCCTTCCTTGAAATAGTCTCCGAATGAGAAATTGCCTGCCATCTGAAAAAATGAAGCGTGCCGGGTGGTCTTACCAACTTCTTCAATGTCCAAAGTTCGCACACACTTTTGAACGCTTGCCGCACGTTTGTAGTCCGCTATTGCAGAACCGAGAAAATACGGTTTGAACGGAACCATGCCAGCAT
>JBDLTY010000195.1:0-3737 GCA_039805585.1 Actinomycetota bacterium
CGCCGCAATGCTGATTATTCAAAATGCTGCACCTTGGTCATATATCGGTCCGGTATCTCTAGATTTCGCAACTACCGAAAACTTCGATGATGGCCTTGATGTCGTGGCTCTGACAGACTTAACTCCCGCGAGCATCGCCGCATACCTTGCCGAAGCTGCCGTACATGTTCCAACTGATAAGCGATCTCGTCTCTCTTGGCTGAAGAAGTGCATTGAAATTGAAGTAACGGTTCCAAAGCCCTTTCCAGCGCATGTGGATGGAGATTCAATCGGCGAGGTGAGTCTTGCACGTGTCACACACCACAAAGATGCCCTTAAGGTGGCTGTACCTCTGTGAATTTTCAGGAAAATCGGAGAAATTCCCCGTGTAACTGTTGCCAAGCGCTATTTTTCCTGTGAGAGTTACCCCTGACGGTACAAAAATCCCGCTTCCCCAGCACGATTTCGCGTGCCTTAGGAGGCAAAGTCCTGCAAAAGGGACTAGATTTGGGGCAAATCCCCCAATGTGCCGAGGAGGCAAGCATGGACTGGCGCCATCAAGCGGCGTGTCGGGATGAAGATCCGGAACTCTTCTTTCCCATAGGCAACACAGGTCCTGCCCTACTCCAAATCGAAGAAGCCAAATCCGTCTGTCGCATCTGCCCAGTTATCGAAGAGTGCCTTCAGTGGGCACTTGAATCAGGTCAGGATTCGGGAGTATGGGGCGGCCTTTCCGAAGATGAGCGTCGCGCCCTCAAACGCAGAAATCAACGAGCACGCGCAGCCCTTCGAACAAACCCTTAAGAGCACTCCTTCAACTCCAAGCACTCCTGATTAGTAACCTAATGCCCTATTTGAGGAGCAGTATGAGCAAGCGTGGCCGCAAGAAGAAGGATCGAAAAAAGAAGGGCGCAAATCACGGAAAGCGTCCTAATTCCTAGTCGCCTTCACGCCATTGGATTTTGATTGTTCGCTGGTAAACGACGCCACCGTTCCATTCAACACGTGTTTGTGAAATAGCCTTCGTAATTCGTTGTTCTAGATAACTGGGCACATCGCTCTGATTTGAACGAGCAATGCTCTCTTTCACGAGCGCTTCGCACTCAATATGCGACTTACATGGCGCACAGTTTTCAATATGGATACTAATTGCATCCTGCGATGCTTGATCTAATTCCTTATCAAGATATGCATCCGCATATTCCAAAATCCAGGAGCACAATGATTGATTAGTCATTTTTGAGTACTCCCAGCTCTCTGGCGTAGTCAGCAAGCAATGCTCTCAAACGAACTCGAGCGCGATGGATGCGCGACATAACTGTGCCCATCGGTATGTCAAGAATCTCCGCAATTTCAGCGTAGGAAAAACCTTCGGCATCAGCTAAATACACTGGGATTCGAAACTCCTCAGGAAGTTGCTTGAGTGCTTCTACTATCACTGTGTCCGGCATAGATCTCAGCGCCTGCATTTCAGCAGAAGGCAAGGTTGTCGTTGCGGTACTTTCAAGAGCGGATAGTTGCCAATCTTCTAATTCATCGACTGACGTTTGGTGCGGGGCTTTGCTCTCTTTTCGATACTGCGAGATAAAGGTATTTTGCATAATTCTAAACAACCATGCTTTGATATTCGTTCCAGATTCGAATTGATCAAAGGCGGCATATGCCTTCAAAAATGTCTCTTGCGTTAGATCTTCAGCAGAATTCGGATCACCAGTTAGTCGATACGCACCTGAATAAATCGTACTGAGAAGTGGCAATGCCTCAGACTCAAAGCGCTCTGCAATATCGCTTGGTTTTATCTCGAGGTCTTGTTCCGACACAAGTAGCACACTATCCCCTTTCGGGGTATTCAACCAAAGATTACCTCGGATTATTCCCCGGAAGAGAACTTATAGCCCATGCCTCGCACCGTTTGAATCAGCGTTTCATCAAGCTTTTGGCGCAGATAACGGACATAAACGTCAACAACATTAGAACTTGGATCAAAATCGATATCCCAGACATTGCTCAAGAGTTGCTCGCGGGAGAGTACCCGATTTGGGTTGCGCATGAAAAGTTCAAGGAGGGCGAATTCTCTGCCAGATAATTCAATCTTTCGTCCTTGATACATGACTGTTCTGTCATAAAAATTGAGTGTGACACCACCGACGCTTAATTCGCTGAGCGAAGGTGTGCTTTTTGGGTTTGCATCTTTGAGGCGAAGTCGAATACGCACGAGAAGTTCTTCAAATGCAAATGGTTTAGACATATAGTCATTTGCTCCAAGTTCTAATCCAGAAACGCGATCCGCCACTGAGTCTCGGGCAGTGAGAATGATGACTGGAACATCGTTACCACTTCCACGAATTTCATTCAACAAATCAATCCCACTTCTACCCGGGAGCCCGATGTCGAGAATGATGAGATCGGGATTTGAATGTTGCGCCCAATGAATTGCCGTGATTCCATCGTTTACTACATCAACTTGATAGCCATGGCTCTCAAGTCCACTCTGGACAAACGAAGCAATTCGTTGTTCATCTTCAATGACCAATATTCGACTCATCATGTGCTCACAATCTTTGGTATTCGAATAGTGAATATTGAACCTGTAGGGTGATTATCAGAAATTTCAATAGAGCCCTGGTGCGCATCAACAATTGCCTTGACAATTGCAAGCCCAAGCCCGATTCCACCAACATCATTAGCTGATGCAGTGTTATCAACTTTATAAAAGCGTGAAAAAACGTTTGGTTTTGCTTCATCCGAAATACCTGCGCCTAGATCTTTTACATACATGAGCAAACTCGAGCCCTCAAGGCGCAATCCAATTGACACCGGCGATGAAGGTGGTGAATATTTCACTGCGTTTTCGATTAATTGCAACATCGCTTGCGTTAATCGCTGTTTATCCCCATACATCTCCGTGGATGCATACTCATCTAAATTGATTGGGTTCAACTGAGCGACTTGAGCTTTTTCTACAATCTCTTTCATAAAAACATCCGCTGCGAATGTGCTCATCTGAACAAAATTCGGTTGTGAAGCTTTTGTCAATGATTGTAAATCTTGCACCAACCTTGCCATTCGATTCACTTCATCTTCAATTATCTTGAGGCTTTGCGAATTAGACCCATCGCGTTGCAACATTTCCACATGGCCTTTTAGTATCGTTAGCGGGGTTCGCAATTCGTGACCTGCATCGTCAATAAACCGCTGCTGCTCAGCAAAACTAGCCTCTAGTCGAGCGAGCATACTATTGAACTCATTGCCCAGTTGTGTGACTTCATCATTGCCATCAAACTGGCTAACGTTGAGTCCTTGGCTAATGTTCTCTCGATTGACTGATTGTGCTGCTCTCGTTAACTGCATTATTGGCTCAAGCGACTTTCTGATGATGTAACTCAATATAAGTCCTGTTAAGGTGAAGAGAATCAATAAACCGATAGCGAGAATTTGAAAAAGTTGATTGGTCGCTTGCAGTTCTGCAGAAATAAGCGTCGCAACAACCAGGGTTCCCTCTTCACCTCCCATACCAGTGATTGGTAGTACTCCGTAGCGTATTTCGCCCTCAACTGTGTCGAATGTCCCCACACGTGGAACAGTGAAACTCGAAACCAATGTGACGAATTCAAAATTCTTATCAGGTCGAATCGTTGATACTCCAACACTTCGGTACGAGACTATTGAGTCAATTACGCCAAACATCACGGTGTTGTCCTCTGACAGTCGGCGACCCAAGAATGTTGCCAGTAATCGATCCCCTGATGCAAATGCTT
>JBDLTY010000196.1:0-2734 GCA_039805585.1 Actinomycetota bacterium
GTTTGAATCAAAACACCAAGGATTGTTCCTCCGAAGAGAAGGACCGGTTTATTTTGATTTGCTGTTAACTGACCAGAGGCAATTCCTCGTGCTTTCATCCAGATCGGATAGAAGGTCTTTGGCCCAAACCATATTGCCCCACTAATAAAAGAGACAACAAATGCGATAGCAACCCCCAGCAGATTTATGTCAGAAAATGTCATTCGATTACTCTACAAGGTCATCCAAGACTGTAGGGACATCACTGAAGTCGAAACTCGGCAACTATTTCCCCGTCGTTGAGTTCCCCAGTTTCAAGAAACCCCAGTTTTTTATAGAAATCACCTGCGTTACCTTCTTTTGGTGCCCAGCTAACCAAGACTCTATTGCAGCCCATTTCGCGGTACCGTGTTAGAACAGTTTCCACTACAAATCTTCCAACTCCAAAACCTTGATGGGACTTATCAACAAGTAATCGCCATAGCCAGGGATCTTTCTGTCGATCAGTTGGATCAGCACACATCACAAAGCCGGCAGGTTCAGAGTTTCGTAGTACGCCTCGTATCCAAACAAGGGGAGGTCCATTTGGATCTTCAGGAGGAAACAATGCATCTGCGTAACTCTGTGCAACTGTGGCAACCAAATTCTTTTGGCTTTCAGCAACTTCTAGCAGTAAAAACTCTCGCGCTCTTTCGTTGAGTTCTACTAGCTCTAGGTCGTCCGCACTATTAATCATGTGACAATGATGCCAATCGACGTTCTTGAAATCAACTAGGAGAGATTATCTTTCAGGAATTTACTATCTCACGAATTACTTGAGTCATTGAAGCATTCACTTCAAAGTTTGCTTCGGCAAACTCTAGGATCTTCTCAAGTGAATGTTCGAGTCTCTCATATCCTTGAACCAAAAGAGCGAATTCGATTCCTAGTGATGCTTCCGCTCGTCGTTCAATGTTGAAGTGGTCTTGAATTTCTAGATTGTTCTTGATCCTGTATGCGGTCAGTAAATTAATCAATGCATATCGTTCAATCATTGCTGATGCTGCAAGTCTCTCACCTCGACGCATTCGCATGGCTCCAACCAGCAAGTTAGATAGAGCACTATCAACGTAGTACGAGAGCTCGCGCACCGCTGGTGCCTTAGAAGAGAGATCTGGGAGGGAAAATCCCGGTGTACACCAGATTGTTCGTAAGCCCGGTACACCAAATTGAGCAAGCTCGGCCTCAGTGAAGATCGCAAATTCAAGAAATACTCCATTTTCAAGTAGTGCTTTATTGCCATGTTCGGTATCACGGAAAGCGAAGACAATCGGTATCTTTCGAGCAATCCAAGAGTTGTCATCAATAAAGCTTTTGGAATAGCCATCCTCGACAATTAAGAAGAAGTCAATGTCGGAGTATCTATCCATTCGATTGATTTCGGCTCCTGCCGAACCCGCACCAATAAGTGCAATAGTGTGGGCAGAGCTTTGCGCAGCCCGTGACAGAACGTCTAAGGTTTCTTGAATGACTTTGATATTAAGTTCCATATTCAATTCTCAATCATAGTGAGTGAGGATCAAGGAGACAGTTGTGAAGTGCCAACCTCGAGGGTGAAGTTCGGGCTTCTGTAATCATTCATTGCATCAAATCCCACTTATACTTCTATAGTGCACAAAATCTTTGATATGCCAGTAGCGGATGTGTATGTGCACTATGTCAATAAAGTTGAACGTAAAGATCGCACTGAAGCAGAACTCATTAAAGTGATTACTTGGCTTACAGGTTTTGACACAAAGACGCTGAAAGCCCACCTCAAAAAGAAGACTACATTCAAAGACTTCTTCAAAGCAGCAAAGATTCATCCGAACGCCAAATTGATTACTGGCTCAATCTGTGGTGTGAAGATTGCTGAGATTGAAGATCCCTTGATGAAGAAAATTCGGTACCTGGACAAACTGGTGGATGAACTTGCCAAGGGTCGCCCCTTGGACAAAGTCCTTCGATCAGGGTCACAGATTCAAACCAATAGAGTTTCGCTGTAATAGGCAGAAAGCACGTGAGTAGGCTTTCGGGTGGAGGGCAGATGCTTCGCGACTTAATGCTTTCACTATCTCGAAGTGATGAAGTGAAGTCGGCTATTACCTCATTCCCAGTGACCCGAGATGTGGTGAGGCGCTATGTAGCGGGGGAACTGGAATCTGATGTGCTTGCCACTACCCAAGAATTGATTGATAAAGGTCTGCTTGTCACCATAGACCGCCTTGGCGAGGACGTGGTTGAGGCATCTGATGCCCAGAGCACGGTGAATGACTATGTGAGCCTTTTGAGAGGTTTAGCAGAGCGGGGCTTTGGAGCAAAGGCTGAGGTTTCAGTGAAACTTTCGGCTCTTGGATTGATTCTCGACGATGGATACGCAAGAGCCCTTGATAACGCTCGAAGTATTGCAGCGGCCGCTCACGAGCATGGAACAACAATTACGTTGGATATGGAAGATCACACACTCACTGATCAGACACTTTCAATTGCCAAAGAACTTCGTCAAGATTTTCCAAGTGTGGGCATTGTGTTGCAGTCGTATCTTTTTAGAACTGAAGCCGACTGTCGCGAATTCGCGTATTCAGGAAGTCGAGTTCGACTCTGCAAAGGTGCCTACAAAGAACTTGACACAGTTGCTTATTCCGCTAAGGGTGATGTTGATTTGTCGTATGTGAGATGTATGAAGATTTTGATTGAGGGCGGCGCATATCCAATGTTCGCGACCCACGATCCAAGG
>JBDLTY010000197.1:0-6819 GCA_039805585.1 Actinomycetota bacterium
CACCAGAGACCTCGCTGAAGCCAGAATATTGATTGATGCGCTTGCAGGCTTACTTGATGCCGTTGCGCCACACCTTGGACATCATCACGCTGCCCCGTTACGCGATGGATTGAAGAGTTTGCAACTGGCATTTCGCGAATACTCATCCGTTGTCGATGAACCTGGCGCAGGTCCAGGTGAAAAATACACAGGTTACGTTGCTTGAGATTGGGCAATATTTGCAATCTCAGACAAATTCAATGCAATTCTGTGTTCACTTGCAATGTCGATAATCATTCCATCGAAATTCTTTTCTAGTGCCTCAAGTGCTGCTTCTGGTGCCGCTTTCGGTAATGGTCGAGCAGACTGATTAAACTCCAGCAGAGCGGCAAGTGAAGTGAATGCAAGCACTGCACATCGTCCGTCTTTTGACTTGAATGTAACCTGCACCATTTCTGGAAGTGAACCCTCTTCCTTTTGCTCAACTAATGGCAGAAGTAATCGTGACTGCGCCAAACTCATAATAAGAAGTGAACGAGCAATGTCATTGCGATCACGCTTCCAGAAAGTTATCGCACGAGCCAAATTCTCAGACGTCTGACCGAAATCTTCAGACATAACTACTGAGGTTGTGACGGAAGACCGCAAGAAGGAGTCGAGCCAGGCAATCGCCCACGATTTTTAGCAATAATTTGATAGATACCCCAGGCAATCCAAGAAAATGGTGGAATGAATGTCAACAGCCCAATTGGAAGTTGCCATCCCCCATTTCGAATCATCAATGCACCGAAATTCTTTGCTCCTGGATACACACGAATGTTGTTGTCCACAACCTCAACCCACCACGCTGCACGCTCAATGTCTTTTTGGGTTAATCCAAATTCTGTAACATCGACAGTGTTGTTGCGGACATTCTGCCAATCACCCGGCAAATACTTTTCAAACTGAGCAATACTTTTCTGGCAAAACCCACAATCCGCTTCAGTAAGGACAATAGGCGAGGTGAATCCTGATGGCGCATCTCCTCTTCCCGGAAGTTTCATGGTTGTCCCTCAACTTTTCGCAATTGCTCTAAAGACAAGAGTACTGCTTCGGCGCTTTCTTTGCCTTTGTTGTTATTTGGCTGAACACGCTCAAGGGCTTGTCGATCATCTTCAACCATTAATACGCCAAATCCGATGGGCTTCTTCGAATCGAGTATCACGCGGTTAATGCCATCTGTGACGGCTTTATTGATGTAGTCAAAATGCGGGGTATCTCCGCGAATAACTACTCCTAGCGCAATTGCGGCATCAAAACTCTCAAGTGCTCGAGAACACAACAGAGGTAGTTCAAATGCTCCAGATACCCGGAAAGTTTCATACTCCACTGACGCCAAACTCAAGGTGTCTTCAGCACCTGTAATCAGCTGGGCAACAATTTCCTCGTTCCACAAAGATGCAATGATCGCAATCTTTGCAGAAGTGTTTGAAATTTCAATCCGTGGACTCTTCGTGCTCATAGACCACCATTTTCAACATCATTCAGTTCATGCCCCAACTTGTCCCGCTTGGTGCGAAGGTAGGTGATGTTTTCACTCTGGGGTGCAATTTCAAGTGGTACGCGTTCCGAGATCGAAAGACCATACCCTTCAAGACCTGCACGCTTTGCCGGATTGTTGGTAAGAAGTCGCATTGATTTCACTCCAAGATCAACCAAAATCTGAGCGCCGATACCGTAATCTCTGCTGTCGGCAGGCATCCCGAGTTTTAAGTTTGCTTCAACAGTATCAAGGCCCTGTTCCTGTAATTCGTACGCCTGAAGTTTGCGAAGTAATCCAATACCTCTGCCCTCATGACCACGCATATAAAGAACAACTCCTCGACCCTCCGCTGCAACCTTAGCCAGGGCCGCATCAAGTTGCGGTCCGCAATCACAACGAAGAGAGCCAAGCGCATCACCTGTCAAGCATTCTGAGTGAACTCTCACCAAGACTCTTTCACCATCGCCTATTTCTCCCATGACAAGTGCAACGTGTTCAATGCCATCAACCAAGCTTCGGTACCCAACAGCCTGAAATTCTCCGTGCGTCGTCGGTAATTTGGATTGCGCGACTCGCTCCACTTGCTTCTCGGTTTTGCGAATGTATTTAATGAGTTCGGCGATAGATATCATCTTGAGGTTATGTTCATCTGCAAATGCACGACAACTCTCCGCACGCATCATCGAACCATCGTCATGCACAAGTTCACAGATGACTCCGACAGGGCTAAGTCCTGCTAATCGAGCAAGGTCCACGGCCGCTTCAGTATGACCTGCTCGTCGGATTACTCCACCTGGAACTGCGCGCAAAGGGAAGATGTGGCCAGGGCGTTTAAAATCGTTTGGTTGAGCGTTTTCATCTGCAAGTTTCTTTACAGTAGCAGCTCTATCCGCCGCTGAAATTCCAGTTGTGACGCCTTCTGCACTATCTACCGAAACTGTATAAGCAGTTCGGTGGGTTTCCTCGTTCACATGTGTCATCATGGGAATGTTCAGCCGATCAAGCCATGCCCCAATCATTGGTACGCAAACCACACCACTTGTATGACGAACCATAAATCCCATCAGTTCGACACTTGCCTTTTCGGCCGCAAAAATCAAATCGCCTTCGTTTTCACGATCTTCATCGTCGACAACGACCACTGCTTTACCTAGAGCAATGTCTTTGATTGCGTCAGGAATTGAATCGAGTCGTAATGTACTCATGCTGTTGGCTTCACCAATTTCTCAATATGACGCGCAATGATGTCTGTTTCCAGATTTACTTTGTCCGACGGCCTACGTGTTCCTAGCGTGGTGTGCTCAAGCGTCGTTGGAATCAATGACACTTCAAACCACGTGTCGCCCTCGTCAGAAACAGTCAGTGATACTCCATCAACTGTTATTGAACCTCGTCCAACAATGTATTTCATCACATCTGGTGTGCTCTGGATTCGCATTCGACGCCAGTTGGCAAGCTCCTCAACTTCAGTAATCACTCCAATGCTGTCGATATGCCCTTGAACTAAATGTCCGCCAACAAAATCTCCCAGCGTCATTGAAAGTTCAACGTTGACAGTATTCATAGACTCCAGTTGACCTAAATTCGTTTTGCGCAACGTAATACCCATGACCTCGAAGTCGACAATTGAGTTGGCTATTTTCACCACACTCAAGCAAACTCCGTTGACGCTGACACTATCTCCAAGTTGCAATCTATTTGCCAAATTGCCGATATCAACAGACAGCACTGCAAAATCGGCTTCTGATTGAATACTGACCACTTTGCCAATGGCTTGCACTAAACCTGTAAACACACCCAAAGGTTAGTGCGAGCAACGCGGTAGTCGCATCACGGTAACAAAGTCCTGCTCACGCATGAATTGTCGCTCGACGATGGGTCGAAGTGCCTCTTGAATACTCGATACTTCAAGTCCAGCAATCGCTTTTCGACCATCCCCCATCATCACTGGGGCTGATATCCAAATTAGACGATTCACCAGATTTGCCTGCAAGAAGGTTGCAGCAACCTTTCCACCTGCCTCAATCAACAGATGCGTGCGACCATCACGTTGGGCTTGCTGGAGCACTGCAGTTGGATCGTGTGATGCAATTTGAGTGTAGCGAGATTCGAATGATCCGATATTTGGGATGTTGCTTTCACCGAGAATATAGACATGGGGTTGATTTTGAACCTCGTAATCTCGAATTGTGAAGGCCGGAGAATCCATTTGTACTGTCTGGGTTGAGGTAATAATTCCATCGACACCCATGCGTATCTGTTGCACATAGTGACGTGATGCATCGGAAGTTATCCATTTGCTCGATCCATCAGGTGCGGCAATAAATCCATCCAGTGTCGCAGCAATTTTCAACGTGACGAACGGTGTTTCGCATGTTGCAGTATGTAACCACGGTGCGAGTTCGAAAAGCGCTTCCGATTGAAGTTCACTTGTAATCACGTCGATACCAGCATTTCGAAGTTCTTTTTCACCGCCGTGAATCGGGTCTTTGACGGCGTACACGACTCTTCTTACGCCAGCTTCAATCAATGCAGTTGCGCAAGGCGGGGTCTTGCCTACATGCCCGCATGGTTCGAGCGTCACATACGCAGTTGCATTACGAGCACGTTCTGCTGCTTTTCTAAGTGCAATTACTTCAGCATGTTCAACACCTGATTCACCGTGAACACCTGTAGCAATCACTCCCTCACTATCGACAAGGACGCACGCCACTTTTGGATTAGGAATAGTTCGTACATGCGTGCTCTCTGCAAGAGAGATTGCCAATTGCATAAATTTTGAATCTACGGAGTTGCTGTCCACCATGCTCCATTTTGCGCATCCACAGCAAGCTGGCGCATGTCAATGCACGCCTGTGCTGGGTTTGACGCGCGGAAAACCGCATGGCCACAAACAAAGACATCTGCGCCATTCCTAGAACACTCAGCGATAGTTTCAGGTGAGACTCCACCATCAACTTGTATGGTGAGTGGTAATTGTTCACGACGTGCAATCTCGCGCGCATTTCGAACCTTTGGCATCATGTCCGCCATAAAACTTTGCCCACTGAAACCAGGCTCAACGGTCATCACCAACAGCATATCTATCTCGGACAGATATTTCGTCACGAGTTCAAGATCTGTTCCCGGTTTTATGGCGAGTCCCACTTTGGCCCCGTGACGCTTAATATTCTGAATTACAAGTTCAGGCTCACGCGCTGCTTCGAAATGAAATGTCACACTCTGCGCGCCTACTTCTGCATATGCACTTGCCCAACGCTCAGGATTCTCTATCATTAAATGACAATCAAGTGGCTTATCAACCACACTGAGCAATTTCTCTACTACTGGAAGACCGAACGTTAGATTTGGAACAAAGTGATAGTCCATGACATCAACATGGAAATAATCGCAATAATCCTTAATAGCGTTGCATTCACTTGCAAGATTGGCAAGGTCAGCAGAGAGAATCGAAGGATTGATACTTACGCTCACAGTCTGACTTTACTCTCGAGTCAAGATTGCCATGAACATTCCATCAGTGTCATGAATGTGTGGCCATAGCCGAAAATACGAATCGCTTGCCACCAATTCCTCAACGTGCTTGAGGCCCGGGATTGCATCTACACCACGTTGGGCATTGAGCAATGTCACGTCGCTTCGATTTTTCAGGATGTCATCAATCAAGAATTCAGTTTCGGCAAGATGCCATGAACAGGTAGCGTACCCAACTATTCCTCCAGGTCGAATGGCGTTCAAAGCATTACCAAGCAGCCCCTTTTGCAAAGGCACGAGTGCTGTTAAATCAGAGGCCTGCTTTCGCCAGCGACTTTCTGCACGTCGTCTCAGGGCACCAAGCCCAGTGCAGGGCGCATCGACGAGAACTCGATCAAAGGTGCCTGTAGCAAAGCGCTGATCGCGTCCATCTGCAATGACGACATCACTTTTCCCTGGGATGCCAGCAAGTGCTTCTTCAACAAGTTGCGCCCGATGAGGATGAAGTTCAACAGCAGTTACCGCAGCAGATCTAAGTGCTGCAATCTGCTTGAGAAGCATCGCTTTTCCTCCAGGACCACTGCACAGATCTAGCCATGCATCATCTTTTCCTTCTAATGGGTAATGTGCCAATAGTTGAGCGACTAATTGGGATCCTTCATCTTGAACTTGCGCCTTACCAGCGATGACTAATGGGTGCTGGTATGGATTCTCACGAATTCGCATTGCATATGGTGAGTATCGTGATTCAGTTTCCGCTGAAAATGCGCCTCGGCGGCTGACGAGTGTTACTGGTGGTGGCGCATTATTTGTATCAAGCAGAGATCTCACAGATGATTCATCAACATGCAATGCTTCAGCGGCAGCTTTCACTATCCACAGCGGATGCGAATAACGCATCGACAGCCGCTCCCAGCCATTATGAACTTCACTCAGAATGAGTTCATAGTAAAAAGTCAGATCGTGTTCAGCAATACTTCGGAGCGTTGCATTAAGAAAACCTTTAGCACTTGCAAGCCGTGTCAGAGAAATGAGATTGACAGTTTCGGATACGGCTGCATAATTTTCAGTCCTCATGAAAAGGATTTGATAGGCGCCAAGTCGTAAGATATCCCGAAGCGGTGGATCAATTTTTTCGATATCACGATTCGACTCGCGGTGGATGACAAAATCGAGAAATCCTCGGTTGCGATACATGCCTGATACGAGTTCTGTAATGAAACCTGCATCATGTGATTGAACGCTCTGTAAGTAGCGAGGAAGTGTGAGATTCAAATACGCATTCTTGACTTCAACTTCTTCGACTATCCGATACGCGATTTCCCGTGCCTTCATTTAAGTAAAGTTCGCATTCTCTCTATCCTGAATTCCACGCCACCAGGCAGATGCATCCATCCAGGACTTCCCTTCCGGTTTCACCGTTGTCAATCGCACCAGAACGCTTCCAGTAGCGACATATAGATCTTCACCTTCACTTATCAGCGTGCCTGGTGCTACATCAACTACTTGATCTGAGATTCGCAATCGACCCATTTGGATACGTTTCCCACGAAATGTAGTGAAGGCAAGTGGTTTATCAAGCAACGCACGGACTTTTCGCTCAAGTGCGATAGCGCTCTGATTCCACTGCAATACGAGATCAGCGGGTTCTATTTTCGGTGCATAAGTAATTTCTGCAGATTCCTGTACCCGAGTGTTCACCACTTCCTGCTCAATGATTTCAAGCGAATGTGAAGCTAATGATGCGCCAATGTGAGAAAGTTCATGCAGAAGTGTTGTTGCGGTTTCATCAACAGCTGGAGTGTAGGTAGCTTGAGCAATCAAGGGACCTGCGTCAAGTTCCT
>JBDLTY010000198.1:0-2540 GCA_039805585.1 Actinomycetota bacterium
CCATTCACCCCATTCGATCAGATCGACAAGGCGCCAGAAGAGCGTCAGCGTGGTATCACCATTTCGATCGCGCACATCGAATACCAGACCGAGAAGCGTCACTACGCACACGTTGACTGCCCAGGTCACGCTGACTACATCAAGAACATGATTACAGGTGCTGCTCAGATGGACGGCGCAATCCTCGTGGTTGCTGCTACTGACGGCCCAATGCCACAGACCAAGGAGCACGTGCTTCTTGCTCGTCAGGTTGGCGTTCCTGCAATCGTTGTTGCGTTGAACAAATGCGACATGGTTGATGATGAGGAAATTCTGGAACTCGTTGAACTAGAAGTTCGTGAACTTCTCAGCAAGTATGAATTTCCTGGAGATGACACCCCAATCGTTCGAGTTGCAGCACATCCTGCTCTGACTGGCGATGCAAAGTGGGCAGAGTCAATTCTCGAATTGATGAAGGCTGTTGACTCTTACATCCCAACTCCACCACGCGATATCGACAAGCCATTCCTTATGCCAGTTGAAGATGTTTTCACCATCACTGGTCGTGGAACAGTTATCACTGGTCGTATTGAACGTGGCATCATCAAGGTAAACGAAGAAATTGAAATTGTTGGTATCCGTCCGGAAGTAACAAAGACAATCGTTACCGGTGTTGAAATGTTCCGTAAGTTGCTTGATGAAGGTCAAGCTGGAGAAAACGTAGGTTTGTTGCTACGTGGCACGAAGCGTGAAGACGTTGAACGTGGCCAGGTTTGCTGCAAGCCAGGAAGCGTTACCCCTCACACCAACTTTGAAGCAAAGGCTTACATCCTTTCCAAGGATGAAGGTGGTCGACACACTCCTTTCTTCAATAACTACCGTCCACAGTTCTACTTCCGTACCACTGACGTAACTGGTGTTGTGACTCTGCCTGCAGGTCGTGACATGGTTATGCCTGGCGATGACACTGAAATGAGTGTTGAACTCATTCACCCAATCGCTATGGAAGAAGGACTTAAGTTCGCTATCCGCGAAGGTGGCCGCACTGTTGGTGCAGGTCAGGTAACAAAGATCACGAAGTAAGAACGCTTGTAGTTGGTGGGAGCACTGCTCCCACCAACAAAGCACAACGGCACAGAGAAGGAAGCAAAGATGGCGGGACAGAAAATCCGCATCAGGCTGAAGGCCTACGATCATGAAGTCATTGACTCATCAGCAAAAATGATTGTTGAGACAGTGATTCGCACTGGTGCACAAGTAGCAGGCCCAGTGCCGTTGCCTACTGAGAAGAACGTATTCTGCGTAATTCGCTCTCCTCATAAGTACAAAGACTCTCGCGAGCATTTTGAAATGCGGACTCATAAGCGATTGATAGACATTATTGATCCAACCCCGAAGACAGTTGACTCGTTGATGCGACTGGACTTGCCAGCGGGTGTGGATATTGAGATTAAGTTGTAAGGAACGATGGAAATGACAAAGACAGAAAAGGGAGTGCTCGGCACCAAGCTTGGCATGACCCAGGTCTGGGATGCGGACAACAAAGTTGTGCCAGTAACCGTCATTCAAGCAGGACCTTGTGTTGTGACACAAATCCGTACGCTTGAGAACGATGGTTATAACGCTATCCAAATTGCCTTTGGTGCTATCGATCCTCGAAAAGTAACAAAGCCAATGGCGGGACACTTTGAAAAAGCAGGTGTAACACCTCGCAAGAACGTTGTTGAAATTCGCACTGATGATGCAGCAATGTACAGTGTTGGCCAGGAAATTACAGCAGATGTATTTGAAGCTGGCGCAATTGTTGATGTCACGGGAACAACACGTGGTCATGGTTTTGCTGGTGTTATGAAGCGACATGGTTTCCATGGTCTTCGCTCATCACACGGTGTGCAACGCAAGCACCGCTCACCTGGATCAATTGGTGCATGCTCGACTCCAGGTCGAGTTTTCCGCGGAATCAAAATGGCTGGCCGTATGGGTAATGAAACTCAAACAACGCTCAACCTCAAGATCCACGCTGTTGATGCTGAAAAAGGACTACTTCTTGTGAAGGGTGCAGTTCCAGGTCACACAGGCGCATTGGTCTACGTACGTAACGCAGTGAAGGCAGGCTGAGATGGTATCTGTTGATCTAAAGACCCCAGCCGGTAAAACTGAAGGAACTGTTACCTTGCCAGCAGAGATTTTTGATGTGCAGGTGAACGTTCCTTTGATTCACCAAGTTGTTGTCGCACAGCTTGCAGCAAAGCGTGCAGGAACTGCTGATACCAAAGATCGCGGTGAAGTACGCGGTTCAGGTAAGAAGCCTTTCAAGCAAAAGGGAACAGGTCGTGCACGTCAGGGTTCTGTACGTGCTCCACACATGAAAGGTGGTGGAGTCGTTCACGGCCCAACTCCTCGAAAGTATGACCAGCGCACTCCAAAGAAGATGAAAGCACAAGCACTCAAAGGTGCTCTGTCTGATCGCGCTCGCGATGGTCGCGTACACGTAGTGACTAGCTTTATTGTTGGTGATACCCCAAGCACGAAAACTGCAGTAGCGGCAGTCAATGCAGTTG
>JBDLTY010000199.1:0-4006 GCA_039805585.1 Actinomycetota bacterium
GTTCACTTGCCGGTATCGGGTTACTGCTTGGAGGTCTCTGGCTTACGCTCACAGTGACATCCTGGGCATGGGGATTACTTGCAACCCTCTACATTTTTGGCCGAAGAGCAGAACTTGCCGCATATAAAACGATTGAAGGTCAACCAGGCGCTGCAGCGCAAGTGCTGATGACTATGCGTGGTGGCTGGTTTACGACGATGGCAGTTGAAGTCAATAAACAACAAGAAGTTGTGCATCGACTCGTTGGGCGACCTGGAGTCATGATGATTATTGAAGCGAATAAGGGAAGCCAAATCGCGAGCGTGGCAAAAGCGAAAACTGCTCGTTGGGTTGGTGAAGCACCGATTCGTGAAATCTGGGTTGGAAATGGTGAAGGACAAGTGCCACTTGCCAAGTTGACTCGCTATGTTAAAAAATTGCCAAAAGTTCTCAGGCCCGCCGAAGTGACAGAACTTCGAAGAAAACTTGATGCCGCTGCCGGTGGATCCCTTCCAATTCCAAAGGGCCCGATTCCAAAGAATCTAAAAATTCCTCGACGATAAATTTCTCTAGCGGAATCTCTCGCGATATTGATGAAACAAGACGATTTCGACATCACCATCACAACGGAAGTGAATGATAAAGACTTACATTCGCTCTATGAAATGCTGGTCGATGCTTTTGAGGGCGACTTTAGTGAAGAAGATTTTCTTCACACCTATGGTGGCATTCGAATTCTAGGAATATTCAACACTCGAGTTATCGCTCATGCTGCACTTATTCCAAGAAATATGCTGATTGATCATCAAGAAACAATCGTTGGGTATGTCGAAGGGTTCGCTGTTGCCTCGCAATATCAAGGTCAGGGTTTCGGAAAGAGACTCATCAAGACAGTGACCGAACTTTGTTTAGACAACTATACGGTGTCGATGCTGTCAACTGGAGAACATGACTTTTACAAAACTTTCGGTTGGATGGACTTCCAAGGGAAAAGCTATGTGATGGAGGATGGGGTGAAAATTCGATCAGCGGATGAGGACTCAGGCCTCATGATTCGAAGCGAAGAACCTGGCAAGTATCTCCAGGCTGAAATTGCATGCTTTGCGCGACCAGGCGATGCCTGGTAGCCCAACTTGTAACAACCCTGAAACATTTCTGACACCCCTCGGCAACGAGGCGCACCTATCCTTCCGCCATCCAAGAGCAAAGGAAATTTATGTCCCGTTCACCTATGTTTTCAAATGCTTCCCAAGTGCTAGATTTCATCAAGAAAGAGAACGTTGTTTTTATTGATGTTCGATTCTGTGACGTCCCAGGAGTGATGCAACACTTCAATGTGCCGACAACGGCGTTTGACGAAAACACTTTCAGCGAAGGTTTGCTGTTTGATGGCTCTTCAGTGCGAGGCTTTCAGGCTATCAATGAATCTGATATGAAACTCATTCCAGATGTGGCCTCTGCTTATCTTGATCCGTTTCGCATTGAGAAAACACTTGTGATGAATTTTTCTGTAGTGGACCCTTACACCCTCTCCCCCTATAGCAGAGACCCCCGAGGTGTCGCAGCCAAAGCGGAGGCGTATTTGAAAACAACGGGGATTGCTGACACAGTGTTTTTTGGCCCTGAGGCAGAGTTTTACGTTTTTGACTCTGTGAAATTCAAGACTGCAGCAAACACTGGATTCTATGCAGTCGACTCGATTGAAGGCGCATGGAATACCGGCATTGACTATGAAGAAGATGGGACACCTAATCGCGGCTACAAGACGCGAATGAAAGGTGGATATTTCCCAGTCTCGCCGACAGATCAATTTGCTGACCTACGAGATCGTATGGTGGTGAATCTTGGAAAAGTAGGACTCCAAGTTGAACGAGCTCATCACGAAGTTGGCACTGGTGGACAAATGGAAATTAACTATGCGTTCAATAGTTTGCTCCATGCCGCCGATGAAGTCATGCTGTTCAAGTACATCATCAAGAACACCGCGTGGGTAGAAGGAAAAACTGCAACGTTTATGCCTAAGCCACTCTTTCAAGATAATGGTTCAGGTATGCATTGCCATCAGTCGCTATGGAAAGATGGCAAACCACTCTTCTTCGATGAATCAGGGTACGGTGGTTTATCAGATTTGGCTCGCTGGTACATTGGTGGTTTACTGCACCATGCACCATCACTGCTTGCATTCACGAACCCAACGATGAATTCGTATCACCGATTAGTTCCAGGCTATGAAGCGCCTGTCAACCTCGTGTATTCGGCACGAAACAGATCAGCATGCATTCGAATTCCCGTTACTGGCACAAATCCGAAAGCGAAACGCATCGAATTTCGAGTTCCAGACCCATCGGCAAATCCATATCTTGCATTTGCCGCTATGTTGATGGCAGGAATTGATGGGATTAAGAACAAGATTGAACCACCAGCACCAGTTGATAAGGACCTCTATGAATTGCCGGCTGAAGAGGCTAAAGCAATTCCTCAGGTTCCAGATAACCTTCCAGCGGTGCTCAATGCACTTGAGAAGGATCATGACTATCTCACAGCTGGCTCAGTCTTCACTCCAGACCTGATTGAGACCTGGATCGAGTACAAGCGCAGTGCTGAGGTGGATTACGTTCGACTTCGTCCACATCCAGCCGAATTCGAGCTCTACTACGACCTCTAAATCGCGCCAATCTCAAGAAAGCCTCCTCCGGGAGGCTTTCTTTATGAGAATGTTACGGTTTGGTAACCTACTGAACCGTAACTTATGGCTAGAATTCGAGCGTGCAATTCCCCCAGGTGCCCTCGCTCATCTCTAAGATAAGCAATCGAACTCCTATTGTCATTCAAGGTGGAATGGGTGTTGCAGTCTCGTCATATCAACTTGCCAAAGCCGTATCAATGGCAGGAGAACTTGGTGTTGTTTCCGGAACTGGCCTTGATCAAGTTATAGCGCGCCGACTTCAAAGTGGTGATGAAACTGGAGATGTCAGACGAGCACTTGCTGCATTCCCCGATCAACGCATTGCGCAAGATATTCTGAAAAAGTATTTCCGCGAAGACGGAAGAACAACCAATCCAACATTCCGCCCAACAGCAAAACTTTCCCTTGAACCAAACCTTGCAACCTGGGAACTTGTCATTGCGTCAGCATTCGTCGAAACCTGGCTTGCGAAAGAAAATCATTCGGGTCTGATTGGAATTAATTTGCTGGAGAAAATTCAACTCTCGACGCTTGGAACTTTGTACGGCGCGATGCTTGCAGGTGTGGATGCCGTCTTGATGGGAGCGGGAATTCCAACTGAAATTCCAAAAGTACTCAATCTCCTATCTCGACATGAGACAGCGTCACTGAACATTGATGTTGCGGGTGCAACTATCAAATATCAAATGACCTTAGATCCTTCACTGTTTACCTTCAAGGCTTCAGGCCCCCTTCACCGACCATTTTTCTTTGCTATAGTCACAAATCATGTACTGGCAATGTACTTGTCAAAAGATGAAATCACGCGACCGGATGGTTTCGTAGTTGAACGACCAGATGCAGGTGGTCACAATGCACCACCGCGTGGCAAAGTTGAATATAACGCTGAAGGTGAACCGATTTATGGGCCACGTGATGATGTTGATTACGAAAAACTCCAAGCAGTTGGACTTCCTTTCTGGATGGCAGGTGGCTACTCCACGCCAGAAAAGGTTCAAGAAGCACATGAGGTTGGAGCGTGTGGCGTGCAAATTGGATCGCTCTTTGCACTAAGTAATGAGTCTGGCATCCTGCGACATTTGAAGGATCAACTTCTCAATAATCTTCTCGATGCGGTATTAAAGGTGAAAACTGATGCGCAAGCATCCCCAACTGGTTTTCCATTTAAGGTAGCCGGTATTCATGAGACTGTTGCAGAAGAAGAAGTGTTTCGGGCTCGCCCACGACTCTGCGACATGGGGTATCTCAGAACCGCATTTGAACGCGAACCTGGAAGTTTGGGATACCGCTGTGCTGCCGAACCAATTGACGCCTATGTTTCTAAAGGCGGAGACGAGTCTG
>JBDLTY010000200.1:0-5565 GCA_039805585.1 Actinomycetota bacterium
TCGATACAGCAGCACCTTGTCGACATTGTTGATATTCATTACTCAATGAGCGTCAAAGAGTTTCAATCACGGGCACGTGATGCAATTCAAGAAATCCAAGATTCAACCCGATTACCAATTCTGGTTGGAGGCTCAGCGCTTTATATTCAGGCGGTTCTTTACGACTATGAATTTCAAGACACTGATTCTGCGATACGAGAGAAATACCAGAAGCAGGCCGAAGAAATTGGGGCTGAGGCTATGTTTGAAAAGTTGCGTGAAATTGATCCTGAAGCCGCTCTTCATATCGGCAAAGGGGATCTCCGTCGAATTATTCGGGCACTTGAAGTTAATGAAATTTCCGGCCAAAACTTCAAAGCACAATTAAGTCAGATGGAACCGCACATCAAGCACAGCAAAATCGGGTTACGCACTTCATGGCAAACACTTCGGTTACGAGTTTTTGAACGAGTTGAAAACATGATGGAGAGAGGGTTACTCGACGAAGTAATCCGTCTTGAGGCAGAGGGGCTCTTTGATACACCAACGGCGAGTAAGGCAATTGGGTATGAAGATGCATGGCTGTGCTCTGAAGGGAAAATTACTGAATCCGAAGCTGTCGAGGCGATTACAAATAAGACAATGACGTTCGCGAAGAAACAGATGAAATGGTTTAAGCGGGATACTTCAATCGTTTGGTTTGATGCTGAGTCAAAAGATCTCGAGGATCAGGTAGTGCAGTATGTCTCAACTCTTGGTTGACGTGAGAGTACGCAGAGGATTGTCTGCAGAATCACGAACTGCAACGTAAAACTCGTTACCGAAAAGACGTTTGAAGATGAAGAGGGGCAACATTGTCATTAGTCTCAAATTTCTGATACCACCAACATTTTGAGAGTGATGGGCCTTAAGTGCTGAGCGTTTGGCTGCGGCATATGCACGCACATCAAGAGCATAGGAAATATCTGCCCGTGCACTAAACCTATCTGCAAGCGCATAAACATCATTAGGATTGATAAGACCGAATTTTCCGAAAAGTGAAATCAAAACCCTGAACCTATCAAGTGTTGAAGCTATGAGAGTTCGATCGACGGTCACTTCCAAGATAACAGGTATCGTGCTTTGTTTTTCAATTGTTCGCACAACGTGATGGACAACTATGTGATCCGGGTGCCCATATCCGCCCTGAGCGTCGTAGCCAATAACTACATCGGGATTTTCGATGTCAAGAATTGCAGCAACACTTTTGGCAACATGATCAAAATCAAGGGTTGAAAGAGATCCTTCAGGTGAAGCATTCGGGTCGAGCCCAGAATCTAGAAAGCTCAAAAAATAGGTCTTTGAAACACCGAGAATCTGTGCCGAGGTGCGAGCCTCGCTTTGCCTTAGGTTTCCAAGGTCGTCTGTGAGCGCCTCTTCACTTAAGCCTGCTTGTCCATTGGTGAGGAAAATGACAATAGTTTTGATGCCTTTTTGATGAAGCGCTCTCAGTGTGCCACCGCTTAACAGAGCCTCATCATCGGGATGAGCATGAATGAACGCCACGGATTTCACGGGGTTATCTTGCCCTCTAAGTTTAGGCAGTGCGCATACTCCATGTCTCCGATTGCTATCCACCTCGATTAGGTGGAATTGAAACCCAGGTGGCTTCACTTGTTGCAGAGCAACGAAAAGCGGGACATGATGTTCGAGTTCTTACATTAACGGCCGGGCCCAAAGATGCTGACATCATTCGCCTCAATGCAATCTTTCAGCGAAGTCTGCTTCTTCGGCCATTGAGCACCCGGGACATTATCGCAGCGTATAAAGATTTCAAGCCTGATGTTGTTCACACCCATGTTGGTTCTGGTGCGTGGCTTGGATGGGCGGCTGTTCGTGCAGGGAAAAAACTCAACATTCCGACAGTCCTGACAATACATTCCATCTGGGGACGAATTGCGCGCGCAGTGTATGGGTTTCGACTACAACCACGAGAGAAGTTTCGTTGGGTTGCAGTCAGTGAAAGTGCAAAGCAATCAATTCACGCAAACTCCAACGGCAATGTGATTGCTAATGGTCTGAGTGTCAGCCAGTGGAAGTCAATCGAAACACGATCAGATCGACTCACGTTCATCACCGCGAGTCGATTTGTTCGCCGTAAACGATTGGTACAACTCATTGAAATGTTTGAACGTTTAGCACATAAGCATCCACATGCGGATTTCCAATTGCGCATTGCAGGAGATGGGCCTCAGAGGCAGACAATGTTGAAGATGATTCAAAGCCAGCATGTGGTCGTTTTGGGCAGACTTTCTAGGGAGGAGTTGCACAGTGAATTCTCAAAAGCCCACGCCTATATTCAACTATCTCGACTTGAAGCCTTTGGGCTAGCTGCAGCTGAAGCGCAGGCTAGTGGCCTTGGTGTTATTGGGTTACAAGTGAGCGGAATTTCAGACTTTGTTCAACATAACTTTGATGGATTTTTAGGTCAAAGCGACACTGACATTGAGCAGTTTCTCGATGCGACCCTCGAAAATCCAGAAAAACTCCTCACCTACAGTAAGAATGTGAACGTGGAATCAAAGCCTTATCAGTGGACGAAAGTTTTGGCAATGTACGAAGCACTCTACCAAGACGTGATTGGAAGATGATGAAACGAATTGCCTTTGTCAAAGGGCACGGAACAGGCAATGACTTTATAGTCATTCCAGATGAGGCAAATGAACTTGAACTTTCACCTCAATACATTCGCCGAATTTGCGATCGTCATTTTGGCATCGGTGCCGACGGCGTGCTGCACGCATTGAAGCAAGACGGTACATGGTTTATGGATTATCGCAATGCCGATGGAAGCATTGCGGAAATGTGCGGGAACGGCATTCGAGTCTTTGCTGAGTATCTATTTCGTGAGAACTTGATTGAATCAAACGCGGATATCATCACCCGTGCTGGGGTAAAGGTTGTCTTGCGAGTTTCAGAGAATCTATGGGCTGTTCAGATGGGTGCGCCACACATTAGTGAAACGTTCACAGAGGTTGAATACTGTGGCGCACAGTTCAATGCGCGAGCCATTAATGTGGGAAATCCTCATCGAGTAGTCGTGCTTAGTTCGCTTGCAGACCTTCCCGTTGAACTGCGTTGGGATGATGCGCCACCAATCCACGGAGAGGGATTCAACCTTGAGTTCTATGAAATCATCGCACCAGGAAGCCTTCGGATGCGAGTTCTTGAAAGAGGCGTCGGAGAAACTCTCTCATGTGGTACCGGTGTCTGTGCAGTTGCCTTTGACTATTTCACAACAACAGGGCTGACTTCCTGCGAGGTGCGAGTGCCAGGCGGTGTACTGCAAGTTGAGCGAAAAGGCGACGAGATTGTTTTGATAGGCCCTGTGGAATTAATTGCCGATGGATTCGTTGAATTAACTTAGTATGACAGATATTGGTGAATTCGAAGTCGAAGAGCGAGAGCGGTTACGAAGGGTTGCATCGCTCTCTACAGAACTTTCAGACATTGCAGAGGTCGAATACCGCCAAGTCCGACTAGAACGTGTTGTTCTCATCGGTGTGTGGGATTCGGGAACTCTTTCCTCAGCAGAAGCGTCTATGGAAGAACTTGCTCGACTTGCGGAAACCGCTGGCTGCACAGTCGTCGATGCTGTGATTCAACGGCGAGATTCTCCGGATGCTGCAACCTATATCGGTTCGGGAAAGGTACAGGAAATTAAACGCCTTGTCGCAACCACAGAAGCAGACACCATTATTTGTGATGGTGAATTAAGTCCAGCGCAGTTGCGACGACTTGAGACAGAAACAAAAGTTAAAGTCGTTGATCGAACATGGCTCATTCTCGATATTTTCGCGAGGCATGCAAAGAGTCGCGAGGGTAAGAACCAAGTGTCACTTGCTCAAATGCAATACATGTTGCCGCGATTGCGAGGTTGGGGTGAGGCGTTAAGCCGGCAGGCTGGTGGACGTGCAGGTGGTGCTTCAGGTGGTGTGGGTACACGTGGACCTGGTGAAACAAAACTTGAAACTGACCGTCGACGAATTCGCCAGCAAATTTCAAAATTGCGACGAGAATTGAAAGAGCTTGCAACTGTTCGAAAGACCCAACGACAACACCGGATTGAGTCGGGAGTCTTGCAAGTCGCTCTAGTTGGCTATACCAACGCCGGTAAGTCCTCTCTACTCAACACACTGACTGATGCTGGCGTGTTAGTTCAAGATGAGTTGTTTGCTACTTTGGATCCGACAGTTAGAAAACTACACGTACCGTCGGGCCGAGACGTGACACTTGCAGACACAGTTGGTTTTGTGAAACACCTTCCACATCAACTAATCGAAGCGTTCAAGTCAACCCTTGAGGAAGTGGTGCAAGCTGATTTGCTGCTTCATGTAGTTGATGCTTCAAGTGAGACTGCAGAAGATCAGATAGATGCAGTGAGACAAGTTCTTGTCGAGATAGGAGCGCCACTGTCTCACGAGATTATCATCCTGAATAAAGCGGATGCGGTTGATGCTGAAACCCTCAATCGACTAACGAATCACTTTCCTGAGAGCGTAATTGTTAGCGCCAAAACCGGTGAAGGTAAAGATGCCCTCCTAGCCGCGATAGATTCCCACTTGCCGGGTCAAGAATTCGACATCTGGGCGCTCTTACCCTACGGCGAGGAAAAACTACTTGAACGATTGAGGCGACATAGCAATATTCTGTCGCTCGAATACAGAGACTCAGGTACATTCATTCATGTGAAAACCACCGAACTCTTTGCTAATGCGCTTAGGCCTTTTCGTGTAGACGTGGGTGGGTGACATGGCTCTATCTGTCTTGGAACTCTTCAAAGTAGGTGTTGGCCCTTCATCTTCTCACACTGTTGGACCAATGATTGCAGCGAGGCAATTCGTCTTATCGCTTGAGAGAAGTGGCTTGTTGTCAAAGGTGAACCGTGTTGAGGTTCAACTCTTTGGTTCTCTTGGGGCTACAGGACATGGACATGGTTCAGAGGGCGCGGTACTTGCTGGACTTATGGGGGAGCATCCAGAGACTGTTGATACTGATGCACTGAAGTCTCTTGTTGGCACTACTACCCAGAAGGGGACTCTGCGACTGCTCGGCCAGTACGAGATTTCATTCAACATTTCCGAGGACCTGATTCTGCATCGCAGGAAAGCGCTGCCAGCGCACCCAAATGGAATGTATTTCGATGCATTTCAGGGTGAAGAACTTCTTCAGCACAGTGTGTTTTATTCCGTTGGTGGTGGTTTCGTGGTTGACGAAACAGCGATAGGTGTTGACAAGATTGTTACCGACGAAAGACAGCTTGCCTACCCATTTCGTACTGCGGCTGAACTGCTCGAACATGCCAAGCGAGAGAATCTGCGCATCAGTGACATTATGTTTGCTAACGAATTGTCGTGGCGAACTGAACAAGAAACACGCGAAGCGCTGTTGCATATCTGGCAGGTTATGAATGATTGTATTGACACAGGTTGCAGAACAGAAGGTGTGTTGCCAGGTAGCCTCAAAGTCAGACGTCGCGCCTACGACTTACACCAAGCGCTTCTTGCAAATGAAATAGATGATCCGATGAACATCATGGATTGGGTC
>JBDLTY010000201.1:0-3881 GCA_039805585.1 Actinomycetota bacterium
GCAAGTATGAACATCGATGATCCGTTATTTGAAATCGCACTTCGCCTTGAAGAGGCTGCCTTGAATGATGAATATTTCGTCAGTCGAAAACTCTACCCAAATGTTGATTTCTATACAGGTCTGATTTACCGAGCGATGGGCTTTCCAACCCAGATGTTTACGGTGCTGTTTGCCCTTGGACGCCTACCAGGCTGGATAGCTCAGTGGCGAGAAATGATTGAAGATCCGAATACCAAGATTGGTCGACCACGCCAAATTTATGTCGGTGAAGCGTTGCGCGATTTTGTTCCGGTTGAAAAACGCTAATTACTTGAGTGCAAATCTGGGTTAAGGCCGTTCCAGACACCATTTGTTGGCACAACTTCTAATCTGCCATCAATTGAGTTTCTACGAAACAACAAATCGCTTTGACCTGAGAGTGCTAATGCCTTGACGATAGAACCATCGGGGAGAGTAATTTTCGCGCCAGCTGTGATGTAGGTGCCAGCTTCGATAATGCAGTTGTCGCCTAGCGAGATTCCAACGCCTGCATTTGCTCCTATCAGACATTTCTCGCCAATGGTGATAACTTCCTTGCCGCCACCTGAGAGCGTTCCCATGATGGATGCGCCACCGCCAACATCTGAGTGAGCGCCAATGAGAACGCCTGCTGAAATCCTGCCCTCCACCATTGATGGTCCAAGGGTTCCTGCATTGAAGTTCACAAATCCTTCGTGCATGATTGTCGTGCCTTCGGACAGGTATGCGCCAAGTCGTACGCGATCTGCATCAGCAATTCGAACTCCTGTTGGAATGACAAAGTCAACCATTCGCGGAAACTTATCCACCGATAGAACATAGAAGTCCACGCCACTTTGCAGTGCACGACTTTTCGCAACATTGAATTGGGCTGGAAGGAGACTTCCGCGATTTGTCCAAATGACATTCGGCAATATCTGGAATATTCCATCGAGATTAATACTTCGTGGTCGAACTATGCGATGTGACAAGAGGTGTAGGCGCAGATACGCATCTTCAACATTTTCAATAGGCTTTGAAAGATTCGGAACTTTAACTTCACGTACTTGCCTTCGAACACCACGGATTTCATCAACGGAACCCGACAAGGCAATCTCATTCTTTGCCAAGGAACCTAAGGCAGGAGTGGGAAACCATACGTCGAGAAGTTGCTCATCTTGGTATGACGCAAGGCCAACACCAGTGGCCTCAGCGTTCAAATATCCACTCACACGCACTACGGTACAGACATGGAGAACAAAAAGGCTAGGGCAGTGCTGAATTTAGAGGCGGATATTCTCGAACTTACCGAGAATCTCATTGCGATACCTTCCATCTCTCACAATGAAGAAATCATTGCTGATGCAATTGAAAGTACTCTCTCGTCGTACCCACACCTCAGTGTTCTGCGTGTCGGCAACAGTATTGTGGCAACAACAAGCTTTGGGCACAAGGAACGAATACTGCTTGCAGGTCATATTGACACCGTTCCAAGTTCGGGAAATGAAAAGCCGATCCGTGTTCTGAAGGGCGAACTCACCCCAGCATCAGAAATTGATCAAAGTCCTGCGACTGAAGATCGACTCTATGGTCTTGGTTCATGCGATATGAAAGGTGGACTTGCAGTTGGTTTGAAATTGGCAGCGATTTTGAACCAACCAGATCGAGATTTGACGTTCATGTTTTATGAAGCAGAGGAAGTCGATTCAATCCATAACGGTCTTGGCAAGATTGCAGGAATTCATCCTGAGCTTTTTGCTGCTGACTTTGCGGTTCTGTTAGAGCCTTCGAATGCTCAAATCGAGGCTGGGTGCCAGGGGACGCTTCGATTCAACATTGTTGTGCGCGGGCGCAGAGCACATTCTGCTCGCGCCTGGATGGGATCAAATGCAATTCATAAAGCGGCCGATGTCCTAACTATTCTCAATTCCTACACCCCCAACATTGTTGATGTTGATGGACTTTCCTACCGAGAAGGTTTGCAATGTATTGGAATCTCAGGAGGAGTGGCTGGCAATGTGGTGCCAGATGAATGCGTGATTTCACTGAACTATCGTTATGCGCCATCGACTACCCCAACAATGGCAATTGAAAAAATGCAAAGCCTCTTTACAGATTTTGACATTGAGGTTATTGATAACGCAGGCGGTGCACTTCCAGGACTAAACCAAGATGCAGCACAAGCATTTATCAAGGCCTCAGGGAAAGATGTCCAACCTAAATTTGGCTGGACCGATGTCGCTCGAATGGCAGAGTTCTCAATCCCAGCAGTGAATTTCGGGCCAGGAGATCCATCACTTGCCCACGCCCCTAATGAGTATGTGCCAATCGAACAACTCTATGAGTGCGAACGAGTGCTCAGTACTTGGCTAGGGTCAGATTAACCCCGACACACCGACGACTTGCCTAACGTATAGCCTTGGTCTACTATTCCTACTAAGTAAGTAGACATACTATGAAAGTAGGCACAAATGATGAAACGAGTTGCGGCTCTGGGAATCACAATGGTTCTTGCCATTGGATCCATTCTTGCGCCCTCATACGCATTGAACGCTCCTTCAAAAAAGAAGACATCGAGTGTGATTCGTATCGGGTTCTTTCCGAATGTGACACATGCAAGCGCGCTCGTTGCAGTGCACCGAAAGACGTTTGAAAAAGATCTCGCCAAGCAAGGTACGAAAGTCGAGTATGTTGCATTCAATGCTGGGCCCGCTGCTATCGAGGCGATGAAAGCAGGATCGATTGACATAACCTTTATCGGCCCAAACCCAGCAGTTGCAGGTTATGTCTCAACTAAAGGTTCTCTACTCAAAATTATTTCTGGTGTTACTTCAGGTGGTGCTCAGTTCATCACAAAACAATCAATCACTGAAGTTAGTCAGCTTAAAGGTAAGACATTCGCCACACCACAACTGGGAAATACTCAAGATGTCGCGTTACGGGCTTACTTGAAAGCCAATGGTTTCAAGACCTCAGTACTTGGCAGTGGTGATGTCTCAATTACGCCAACCGAAAACTCACAAACCCTTGCACTTTTCAAGAACGGATCTATTGATGGAGCCTGGGTTCCTGAGCCATGGGCCTCACGTTTAGTACTTGAAGCAAATGGTCGTGTCTTTCTTGATGAGAAAACAATCTGGCCAAAAGGTCAGTTTGTTACGACACATCTCATTGCGAAGTCTGACTATCTCTCAAAATATTCAAAGACAATTCGAACAGTCTTGAATTCGCTTATCAAGACCAATCGATGGATTGCGAAAAATCAAAGCGCAGCCAAAGAAGCGGTACAAGCTCAACTTGAAAAGTGGTCTGGGAAACGTTTGAGTGACGAAGTGCTCAACCGAGCATGGCCAAATATCACCGTCACTGTAAATCCGGTTGCCAATAGTCTTGAAAAGAGCGTGGATGATGCAGTCGAAGCTGGGCTACTGACAAATATTGGTTCGCGTGGAATTCAAGGCATTTACGACTTACGAATTCTGAACAAGCTCTTGAAGTCAAAGAAAATGAAAACAGTAAGTTCTGCTGGATTGGGGCAACAGTAAATTGATTGAACCAACTACTCTCCCTCCAAAGAGTGGAAATAACCCTTCATCCGTAGCAATACGGATGAAGGGTGTTTCCAAATCATTCAGCGAATCAGGTCCTGTTGTATTACAGGACATCAACCTTGAGGTCGCCCAAGGCGATTTTCTTTGTATTTTAGGGGCATCTGGCTGTGGAAAGTCAACACTTTTATCTATGTTGGCTGGTTTGGAATCGCCAACGACTGGAGAGATCCAGACTGCATCGAAGCCCGCATTGATGTTCCAAGAACCCGCACTCTACCCATGGTTAACAGCAAGTCGAAACGTCGAACTCGTCATGCAACTTCGAGGTGTTGA